>NZ_JBSGBZ010000016.1:0-178081 GCF_053601495.1 Streptomyces sp. NPDC004721 | reverse complement strand
AACGGCGCCCCCGTCGCCACCGTCGGCCCTCACAGCGAAGCCAACGGCGTCAAGGTGCACCACACCAGGGGCGTCCACGTCAAGGACGGAGTCGTGGGCAGCTTCCGGGTGGTCAAGCGCCACCACGGTGAAGACTTCGACTTCTAAACCCAACCGCACCATGCGAACCACATAGAACCCCGGCCCGCCGTAATCGGGCCGGGGTTCCGGTCTCCCCCGGGACACCCGGCGCGTGGTACCGCACCCGCCCCATGCCCGACGGTCCACACACCTTGCACGCCACACCAAAACCCGCCAGAAGGCGCTGCGAGGCCGCCCACAGCGACATCCTCCACTTCACCGGCCCGCCCCCAGGCACATTCCCGCTGGGACGCCCCCGTCGCCGGTGCACACGCCCCCAGGACACAGCGGCAAGCCACGCGGCCACAGGGCCACAGATGGACCACCGCCAGCGACAACATCGGCTCACCCAACCACCACGACTTCGACAGAGACCTGACCGGGGCACGATGACCGGGCGGCGTTCAGCGTGGAAGCACCCAGCCCGGCGTCCAGGTCCCGGCGGCGTCGTGGCCGACCGCTGTGGCGGCGAGGTGGGCGCGCAGGGTGGCCAGCGCCGGGTGGGGGTTGTCGCGGTGCCACAGGAGCGAGTGCGGGTAGACGGGCATCGGGTCGGTGACCGGGATGCGGCGCAGGCCGTGGCCGGAGGGCCAGACGAGGCGGGTGTGCTCACCCATGAAGGTGGCCAGGGCCGGGGTGTCGGCGATGGTGTCGAGGAGCGCGTCGGAGCCGAAGTTGGGGCCGGTCGCCTCGATGGTGAGGCCGAACTCGGCGACGAGGTCGTCGTAGTAGGCGGCCCACTCGGTGCCGGGGACCACGCCGGGCATCCAGATCCGGTGCCCGGCGAGCCGAGCTAGGGGCACCGACCGGGCGCCCGCCAGCGCGTGGGCGGGGCCGGTGAGGAGCTGAAGCGGCTCGTCGAGCACCCGGACGGACTCGAGGTCCTCGGGAAGGGGCCGGCCGGGCGCGGCGACGGCGCGGAAGGACGCGTCGATCTCACCGGACCGGATGGCGGCGATGGCCGTCTCGATGTCGAACAGCCACATCACGTCGAGCTCGGTCTCGGGGTGCGCGCGGTGGAAGCCGCGCATCAGGCCCGACGCCGCGCCACGCGAGGCGATCACGTCGACGCGCAGCGGACGGCGGCCGGGGCGCACGGACCCGACCGCGCGCTCGGCGACGCGCAGCAGCTCGCGCGCGTGGGGCAGGAACGCCTGCCCGTCGATGGTGAGCTCGGCGCCGCGCGCGGTGCGGGTGAACAGCCGCACGCCGAGGTTGCGCTCCAGTGCGGCGATGCGCTTGGAGACAGCCTGCTGGGTGACCGCCAGCTCGGCGGCGGCCTCCTGGAACTGCCCCGCGTCGGCGGCGGCGACGAAGGTCCGGACGGTGTCGAGGTCCATGCCGACATACTCTACGGGCACAACCGTTGGTTGTGGGCGGGCGGCCCGGCGGTTGTTCGATCCCTGGTTGTGGTGCTCGCTTTGATGCTTCCGATCGCGGATCGGTTGTGCGGATGTATGGCGGCAAACCCGACGCGATTGAGTCCTTACAGCAGTCGGGGGCGATCCCATCGTGCACGACTATGGGGCAGGCGGGACTGATGGGCGCTGGATGTCCAGTGACCAGATCCGACCGGCGATCCCGCAATCCTGCTCGGCGAGCTCCCTGGACGCCGGCCAGCACCGGTCCGCTCACCCTCGACGGCTTCACCGACTCCGTCCCGACTTCCTGCCGGAGTACAAGGAGTACATCCTGGACGGGAAGACCGTCATCGCTTCCCCGCACAAGATCGTGGGGCCGGAGTCGAATGACGTCGTCCTCCAGCTGCGCAAGCGCGGCATCTCGCAGGTGATCCTTGCCGGCATGACGGCCAACCTGTGCACCGAAGGGCACCTCCGGGAGCTGGTCGAGCAGGGCTTCGAGGTCGTCGTCGTCCGTGACGCCACCGCCCGGCCCCGGCTGCCCGAAGGTGACGGGTATCTGGCCGCCCTCATCAACTTCCGCTTCCTGGCCAGCGCCGTGTGGTCAACCGAGCAGACCGTCAGTCAACTCCGTTTGTTCTGACGCAAGTTATCCCTGGAAGGCAGCGGCGCGTGACATGAACTCATCCACGAGGAACCCCGTGACAGCATCATGAGCGCCATCGACTTCCGCATGGACGTAGTCCGCCAGGAAGACGAGGCGGGCGACCGAGCCGGCATCACCATGAGTGGCAAGTTCCTGCCCTGCAAGCCTTACTAAGGCCGGTCATGCGCCGGTGAAACAGCTCCCCGTGGAGGCCCACTGGGAGCGACCCGGTCTCCATATAGACCGGGATCGGCGGCGTGTACGGATGTCGCCTCACTTGCCGCTCGGGACTTGCCCGCAGTTCCGTTCTCGGGACGCCTGGCCGTCGATTGAGAGAACAGCCGGTTGGCAGAGCAGTGCCGCGCTTATCTATAGGTCGAGCCCATCCATGCTGCTCAGGCGGGTGCAGGACGGTAAGAGACGTTAGGGACGTTCCTCAAGAACCGGGGATGAAGCGCGATCAGCTCGACGACAGACGTTCGCCGTGTGTGTTGGGCAATGTAGCCGTGGGACGATGCCTCTGAAACGTGCGTTCGAGTAACAGGAACTTACCTATGTGGTGGGCGCAGGAGATCGTCTCGGACTTGGACCGCCCGCAGTGGACATGGGTCCCGTTCAAGACTGTGGGGCCGCTGCAGTTCGGCCAGAGCATGGCCCGCAGTGAGCAGGGGGTTACAGGGGTCCGGGGTGTCGGCAGGCAACATCAGTGGGCCGCCAAAACGACCGCCGACCGGTCCCTCCCCGTTCGTGCCGAGTGTTTCGGACGGACGAGCGGGCGGCGTCGGGCCCCGTACGTCACTCATACGGGGCCCGATGACTTGCCCAATTGGGCGAAGCTGATCTTGGTTAGGGGTTGGCGGCCGCCCCCCGCTCGTCGTCGGTGAGGGGCGGCTTGGACAGGAACGGCCGCTTCGGTCCGAGCAGCATCGGGACGAGCATGTCCGGGGAGAACAGGCGGGTTGCCGGTTTCTCCATGCTCATCACGTCCAGGAGGGCGCCGAGCGCTCGCGGGTTGCGGGCGCCGGTGGCCACTGCCCGGTCGACGAACGCGGCGAGGTAGCGCTCCACGGCGGTGGGCGGGGTGGCGCTGGCTCCGGGGTAGAACGCGTCCTGGCCGACGGCCAGGTCCCAGGCGGCGGCGACGGGCCGGGCCGCGACGCGCTGGAGGCGGCGCGCGAGCCCAGGAGCCGTGACCGGGGTGGTGCGCAGGACGTCGCGGACAGCGAGGGCGCCCTGCGCGGCGACGGTGAGGCCGTGGCCGTAGACGGGGTTGTATCCGGCGATGGCGTCGCCGAGGACGGTGAACCCGTCGGGCCAGTGGGTGAGTTTCTCGTAGTAGCGGCGGTGGTTGGCGGTGCTGCGTGTGGTGGCGACGTCGCCGAGCGGCTCGGCCGTCTTGAGCAGCTCCCCGATGACGGGGTCGCCCAGGCCGAGCGCGAAGTCGACGAAGGCATCGGGGTCGCTGGTGGGCTCACCGCCGCGGGTGCCGGCGAGCGTGACGATCCAACGGCCCCCCTCCACAGGGAGGATGATTCCGCCCTGGCCGGGGGCGTGTGCGGGGTTGGCCTGGACGTTGACGAGGGGGAAGTCCCTGTCGGCGGTGGTGCCCGGTGCGCGGTAGATGCGGGTGGCGTAGGCGACTCCGGCGTTGACTTCCCGCTCGGTGACGCGGGGCAGGCCGAGGTCCTCGAGCCACTGGGGGGCGCGGGACCCGCGGCCGGAGGCGTCGATGACGAGGTCGGCGGTGAGGACGGTCGTGTCGTCGCCGGTGCGGACGCGGACGCCGGTGACGCGGTCGGCGTCGCCCTCGACGGCGAGGGCGGTGGTGTCCTGACGGAGGGTTATCCGCTCGTCGACGAGGACGTGCCGGCGCAGCACGGCGTCGAGGAGATCGCGGGAGCTGACGAGGTTGCGGTGGTGCGTCGACGTGAAACGGCGGAACCACACCTCGTTGGGGGCGCGGGAGACCATGTCGCCCATGATGTGGACCAGGCGGCCGCCCTCGGCGAGGACGCCGTCCACGACGCCGGGCACCAGGTCGTTGAAAGCGCGTACGCCGCCGCTCCACACCAGGTGAGCATGCCGGGCTTGGGGAACGCCGCGGCGGGGCTCGGGGCCGTCGGGCAGGGTGTCCCGCTCGAGGAGGGTGACGTCGGCATGTTCGGTGAGTGCGGCGGCGGCGAAAAGACCCGCGGCGCTGGCGCCGATGACGATGGCGGTAGGTCTGCCAGTGGCTGTGTCAGGCATGTGCGGTCACGCTCTCTGTGCTGGTCACCCGCTGGCGGATGCTGCCGATGAGGCGGGGGCGGTACAGGGCCCGGGAGACGGCGTCGATGTGGTCGGCGATGTCGATTGCGGCCTGCTGGGATTGGCCGCTGCTGGTGGGGGTCTCGTTGCGGTACGCGTCGGTCGCGGCCTGGATGGCGACGGCCCCGGCGATCCCGTGGGCCTCGTCGGCGCCGTGGGCGGCCGCGGCCACCTCGTACGCCTGCCGGTAGAGGCCCTGGTCGAGATAGGGGGCGAGCAGGCGCAGCGCGTCATGGATGCGCTGCTGGCGCTGCATCAGCCGCAGATCGAGCGGGGCCCAGTAACCGAGCCGGGCAGCGGCCGCGGCGGTTTTGACGACGCGGACCACGTGCCACAGGGACCGCAGCCGCCAGTAGTCACGCTGGTCTCGGCTCCACCGTTGCAGAACAGGCCCTGCCTGCGGGGCGATGAATCCGAGAGCGACCAGAATGGCCTCGCCCAGCGCGAAGGGGGGCGCGGCGTTGGTGCTGAGAAAGTCGAGGTCGACGCCGAACCAGCGGGCGCCCACCGCGATCAGCTTGGTGACGTCGAAGACCAGCCCGGAGGCGAACCCGAGCTGTAGGAAGATCACGCCGGTCTTCAGCCACCGGTTGGTGACTTCGGGCAGCCACCGCCACAGCATGAAGGTGGCCACCAGGGACGACATCATGTGCGCGATCAGGTACAGCAGGATGTGCTCGCGCATCCATGGCGTGCTGGCGTAGTAGGTGTCGAGGTCGTAGATGCGGGGTTCGGGGGCGTGGGCCAGAAGGAACGTCACCCAGAGGCCGACGCCGATGGCAGCGTAGATCCAGTAGATGCGGATCATCCGCCGCCGCCGGCCTTCGGAGGGTGCTTCCCGCCACCGAATGATCATGGTCAGGCCGGTCGCGTTGCACGCGGTGAGGAACGAGTACGCCCACGGCGCTGCGATGTTCGGGACGCCGGTCAGCACGTTGAGCCGGTGAATGTTGATCGGGGTGATCACGATGAGGACGGCCGTGGCCCAGGTCAGTAGCAGCGTGGTGGCCCTGACGTCGGGGTCGCGCCAGGCCCGGAAGAAGGTCGGCGCCTTGAAGGCGAGCGCGATGGCGAGCAGAACGGTGGGGAGGAGGTACGGGACGTGGAAGTGAGGACTCATCAGAGCAGGCGTCCGCCCCGGTTCAGCAGCGACAGGTTCAGGCGGCCCTCCACGGTGGTCGCGCTGACCGGGCTCTCCGCGTACCGGCCGGTCACCCATGTGCGGACCTCACGGCCGAAGAGCAGGCCGAAGGTCTCGGCGTCCACTTCGTGACTGTCGACCGAGTCGGATCGGGCTGCGACGGTTAAAAGGGCATCCCGTGGGACTTCCTCCGTGGTGAGGATCTGCTCGACCGCTCGCTGCACGGCTTCGGGCGCCTCGCTGGTGGTGGCGCGGGCCGCCGCGTTCATGCCGGCGACGTGGTGGCCGCAGTCACCGTTCTCCTCGTGCCACAGCTCGTGCCCGAGGATGACGAGCTGGGCCTCGGGGTGCATGCTCTGCTCGACCACGATGACGGAGCGCTCGCCGAAGTCGATCCTCATGCCGGAGACCGGGACGGGCAGGTCTGCGGGGAACGAGCGGAAGGCCAGTTGGATGGGCCGGCCGGTACGTGCGCTCATGGCCTGGCAGAACGCGTTCATGACGGCCCTCGGTTCGTCCGGCCGCTGGATGACCGTGGATGCTTCCCTGCCGAGGGCGGTGAGCAGAGACTTCATGGCGCGGGTACTCATCGGCCGTTGTCCTCCTGTGGGGGCATGACGGACTTGATGACGCCGGCAAGGAGCGTCTCGAGCTGCTCGGCGGTCAGGCTTCCGTGGTGGCGCATGTCCGTGGCGACCACGCCGTACTTCTTCAGCAGGGCCTGGACGGGGTCCTGTTCGGGGTTCTCGTACTTGTCCAGGATCGGCAGCAGTGCCCGGTTGAGGGCGTCGGGGGACTCGTCGGTGAAGAACGCTTCTTTCGCGTCCTTGAGGTCGAAGAACTTCACCAGGCCGTGGAGGAGTTCGACGGAGGGAACCTTCTTGCCGTCGATGATCTGTCGGGCCCAGACCTCGGAGATGCCGCACTGCCGGTGCACGGCGGCGACCAGTTCCGGCTTTCGTCTTCCGGTCCGGGCCAGGTAGGCGTCGGCGAGGGTTCTCACACGTGCGCAGACCCGTTCACCGACCTCCTCTCGGGGTGGTGTTCCGCCGGCGAGGAGGGTGCGGACGGTGCTTTCCGGCAGAGCCGTCTCCTCTGCCAGCAGGAGCGGGTCGAGGAGTTCCGCAGGGTTCAGCTGCTGATTTTCGATGAGCGCGTCTAATCGCTGAAGCGTCTCGGGGAGGGATGACATGGGCTTCACCGGTGCTCTCCCGGTTCTCATCAGTTGTGGTGTGGCGTGCAGCCTACGCGGGCGACGTCCGTCGTACAAACGATCGTTTCGGTGTGGATAAGGATCGTTGACTGCTGACGCGGGAGCCTCGTAACAGGCTGTTGCTCCAGTCCGTACGAGAACCTGTGCCGCTTCCGACGCCTGATCCTCAGCCGGTTTGCCTGGCCATGACGACCAGACCCGGCCCGCTCTGCTGAGCTGCGGGGAGCCGGAGTTCGGCGACCGGGCGCAGTCCAGCCTGCTCGATCAGGTCCACGAGTTGTTCCGGCCGCCATTTGTGTGTCGCCCAGCCAACGGGTACACCTCTGTAGGCCTCGGTACGCACCGCGTCTTCGTCGCCGACGTGTGTTGCGGTGATGAAGTGTCCGCCTGGTTTCAAGGCGACACCATTGCGAGTCCCGCTCGACCCGCCCCAGTTGCCGAGCGGGAGATGAGGGTCGGCGCGCTCGCGTCTGCGACGCCACCACACCAACTGAGGCGGCCGCATACTGGTTTGCCGCCGGCCAGCCCGGTCGGATAGGAAGATCGCATGCTAAAGGGCAGCAAGGTCGGGCTCAGGGCCCGGCACGAGGACGACATCCCGATCCTGCGGGCCGAGCTCTACGACGACGTGGTCAACGCCTCCCGGGCCGAAGGCGGGCCGTGGCGGCCGATCACACCCGGCTCGAAGGATCCGCGGCTCGTGGTGGACGACAAGGAGCAGGGACACGTGCCGTTCTCCGTGGTGGAGCTGGAGGGCGGCACGCTGGTCGGCACCGCGACGCTGTGGGGCATCGACAACCACAACCGGTCCGCGCACATCGGGCTGGGGCTGCTGCCGTCCTCCCGCGGCAAGGGCTACGGCACCGACGTGGTCGCGACGCTGTGCCACTACGGTTTCGTCGTGCGCGGCCTGCAGCGGCTGCAGATCGAGACGCTGTCGGACAACACCGCGATGCTGCGCTCCGCCGAGCGCAACGGCTTCGTCCGCGAGGGCGTGCTGCGCTCCTCGGCCTGGGTGATGGGCGAGTTCCTGGACGAGGTACTGCTCGGACTCCTCGCCCAGGACTGGAAGCCGGACTCGAAGGGCTAGGCTGCCGCCCGACGGTCAAGGGCGGGCCACGGAGCCGACATGGACGGCCGAAGGCCAGGACGGCGGCGTCGTCCCGCGCTGGCCGTGGGTCCTGTTCGCCGACCGACAAGCGATACGTCCAGGCCGAGGCCACCTATGCAGATCGAGACTGGGTGCAGAGTCACCGCCGTGGTCCAGCCCTCCTCCACCATGTTGATCCGAGAACCGGACTGACGGCAGACGACTTCGCTCGTCTGCCGGACTGGGCAAGTCTGCGTGCTGCATACTCACGGTCGGCGTCCGAAAGCCCCGTACCGGGCGGCGGCCGCAGCCACGGCGCCGACCGGCACGGCACGGACACCGAGCCGGCAGACCGTCATGGGAGAGAACCAGTGCGCTAGCGCGCCCCGAACACCCGTGCTCCGGTCTGGCACGGCACAGCCGTCCCTCCCACAGCCTCCAGCGGGGTAGGGCCTGGCCGACGTATAGCCTCCGCCGCCGATATGCGGCGCGTCCGCGGTGTCGGACGGTGAAGCAAGTGGCGTGAGCGATCAGGAGTACGTCGAGAGCTGGTACGGGTTCTTCGATACCGTCCGCCTCGCCGTCCGGGTGCTCGTGCAGGTCGTCCTGGGCGGTGTCGCGCTCAGCACGATCGTCGCGGTCGCACTGATCCTCGGTCCGGTGATCACGGTCGACCTCCACACCCCGCCTCACTCTCCCCGCCACCGCCCTGTTGCTCTTGCCGCCGCCCGCGCTCGGCTCCTACAGTGCGGCCCGCGAAGACGGTCAGGCAGGTCGAGGAGCCGTCGGATCCGTACGAGAGGCGTTGACCCGGTCGGCAAGGCGGCCCGACATCAGGGCGGCCGTGATTGCCCGCGACCGGCACAGCCAGCCTCCCGCTGGCTGAGGGCGCGCGCGTGTGCAGACTCGGGGCAACGCCTACCCAGGGCGCGGAATGCGGGGCCGCCCGAGCCCTGCGTCCTGTCAGCGCGGGGCACTCACTCCGCAGCGAAGCCCGGGTGACTCGGCTGCGGGCTGCCGACTGGCCTCGGTCCGGCCGACCCATCAGCCGAAGACGACCCGGAACCTCCGGTTCGCCAGGCTGGGGTTTTTGGCGCGGACAGCCTCCACCCGCGCCGCGTCAATAACGGCGGACGCAACCCCGGGAGTCTCGCCCGCCGATGCCGCCACATGGCCCATCGGGTCCACGATGAGGCTCTGGCCCGTGCAGTTGGGGCCGGTCTGACCGCAGGCCAGGACGTAGGCGGTGTTCTCGATCGCCCGGGCGCGGACCAGCGTGGTCCAGTGGTCCTCCTTGGCCGGGCCGACCACCCAGGCGGCGGGGACGACCAGGGCCGTGACACCCGCGTCGATCAGGAACCGGGCCATCTCCGGGAACCGGAGGTCGTAGCAGGTCATGACGCCGAAGGTGACCCCCTCCAGGGTGAAGAGCAAGGGCGAGGGCGTATGGGCCTGGACGTGGTCCGACTCGCGGTATCCGAAGGCGTCGTAGAGGTGGACCTTGCGGTACACCCCGAGCGGATCGCCCTTCTGGTCCACCGCGAGGACGGTGTTGCTGGGCCGTTCGCCCTGGGCTGCCGGTGTCTCGGTCATGCCCGCCACGACGGTGATGCTGTGCCGCCTGGCCAGCGTGCCGATCGCGGTGGCGAACGGACCGTCGATCCGCTCGGTGTGCTGGACGATGTCCGCCTCAGGGTCGGGGTTGGAGTACATGGCGTTCTCGGGCAGTACGACGAGCTGCGATCCCTGGGCGGCCGCCTGCCCGATCAGGGCTGCGACGGCCTCGAGGTTGGCGGCCTTGTCGGTCGTGGCGTTGAACTGGCCGACAGTGGTGAGCATGGTCTGCCTCCTAGCGGTGCTGGTACAGAGCGGTGGTCAGTGCGGTCGTCTCGGCGAGGGGCCGCCCCGAAGCCGGCAGTGAGGGAGCCGGGGGCTGGTGTGGCCTTCCCGTGGCTTCCCTGGACATGGTCACAGGGCGAGCAGCGCGTGGTGTGCGATACCGGCGTTCTTCAGCGGCCTGAGCGCGAGGCGGAACAGGGCCAATGCATTGTCGTCGTCGGCGATGCGGTTGTCGCTGAGCTCGCCGCAAGGCTGGCACTGGTGGATGATCATCCATTCGCCGTCCGGCCGAACCGACATCGGTTGCGGTGCGCGGTGCCCGGTGCGTCCGAGGAGACGTCCAGGCGGCAGCCCGCACAGCGGAAGCCGTTCGCCCCAGCTGTGCAGGACGTCCTTGTGTCGTTGCAGGCCTCGAATCGGCCCGGACCCGTGCGAGTTGGTGTGTCGTGGCATGTGTGCGTCGCCCCTTCCGGGTCGGTCAGAGAGTGCCGAACACTTCGAGGGGAACAGCAGTTGGACCAGCGGCCGTGCAGCCATCCGCATCAGGATGAGCTGGTTGTCGTCCGTGCACGTTGGGTTCCAGGTCAGTTCGTCGCGCCATACACAGCGGTGGTGGACTCCACGATCGTGTGGGCTCACCGGCACGCGGCCGGGGCCCGTAAAAAGGGGCACCGGCCGCAAAACCAGGCAAACACGCGATCGGCTGGTCCCGTGGCGGGCTGGCCACGAAGATCCATCCAGGGCCTGTCCGGCGGGTCATGCCGGACAGGCCCGTGGTCCCCAGGAGGGCTCAGCGCTTGAGCGTGAAGGTGAAGTCGCCGGAGAGCTTGCCGCTCAGCCGGAATGCCGAAACGAGTTTCCCCTCCGTGATCAGTCTTTCGACCTCGGCCCGCGAAAGACCGCAGCCTTCAGCGATCAGTCGCACCGGCCGGACAGGGATCCGCGCCGCAAAGCGGACCGAGACGTCGATCACCTCGCAGTCCAAGTGATCCGATCCGCCGGTGTCGAGGCGCCAGGCGTTGTCCCAGTCGAGGGCGATGCGATTACGGCGCTGCACGACCGGATCCTGGAGCAGCTCAGCTGTCAGGCCAAGGTCGTTGTCATGCAGCCGGTCCAGCAACTCAGGTCGTACGGAGCGCACATTCATCCGCTCCAGGACCGTGAGCTTTGCAGTTTCCCCGCAAACGGTGCAGAGCACGAGGAGCCAGGCGTCGATGAGCTTGTGGTTTGCGTTGACGCGAAATTTACCGCTTGCCTGGAAGCGCTCGGACGCGCACGGGTGGCAACGGCGGCGAACTAGCGGCAGGCAGGTGGGCACAACCACCCAGTTATTGAGCACAGAAGTACACCGGTTTCAGTGAGAAGTCCGCAGCAAGAAGCAGCGCGGCGCACATGCGCGACGCGCGACCAATCAGCGCTCGGGAGGTCTCACAGGGTGTACAAAGGCACGTCCTTGACTAGACGACTTGGTTCGGCAGCACGGTAATGGCGCACAGCGGCGCTGTTCCACTGGTTTTCGAGCGCCTCACCGCCAGGTTCCATCCGGCGGATCATGGACGAAGCCAGAGTCAGATCGCGGCGACGGTGACGGGGCCGTAGACGACGTAGGCCCGCTTGTCGCACCTCGTGGCCAGGGCCCGGAAGTTCTTGAGCCTGTTGATCATCCGCTCGACCTCGCTCCTACGCTCGTAGATCGTCTTGTCGAAGCCGGCGGGCCGGCGCCGGTGACGACGGCTACCTTCATGATGTGCCTCTTGCACACGTGGAGTCCGTAGTCCCCACACGGAATGTGACACCTCAAGGCAACCAATCCGATGCCCTGGCGGGAAAGCAGGATCCTCCCGACCTCTTGCCTGATCCTGCCGAGCTTCCCGGAGCGGACCAAAGACGACGTCAAACCACCGTCATGCAGCATGACACCCGAGCAACATCGCCGTGCAGAAGGCAGTCTGTCAGTGGAGCATCCGCCGTCCAGCACGCCAGAAGCACACCGTGAGCATTAAGGACAAAGAGTGACCACCCTGCCACCTCGTCACGTTGACCTCGGTACCTTCCCCACTCCTATCGAGCCACTCCCCCGCCTAGCCGCCGCCGTTGGCCTCCAGCCCAATGATCTGTGGGTCAAGCGTGATGACCTGACCGGACTCGGCGGCGGCGGAAACAAGATCCGCAAACTCGAATGGACCGTGGGAGCGGCTTTCGCCGAGGGGGCCACCACACTGGTGACAACCGGCGCTCCGCAGAGCAATCACGCCCGACTCACGGCTGCGGCAGCCGCTCGCCTCGGCATGAACGCCGTGCTGGTCTTCCCGGGTTCCCCCGGAGCGTCGCACTCGGGCAACCTGGTACTGGACGGTCTGTTGGATGCGCGTATCGTCTGGGCCGGCGACGCCGACGCCGACCGTCTGGCCCAGGAAGCCACGGCGGTGACCGAGCGACTGCGGCGCCGAGGCGAGCGGCCCGCTCTCATTCCCTTCGGGGGCTCGAGTCCGCTCGCCGCGCGCGGCTACCTGCGCTGTGCGGAAGAGCTCATGGCGCAAGTCGCCGATCTGCGCCATGCCGTGGTGGCTCTGGGATCGGGAGGCACGATGGCCGGCCTTGTCGCAGGACTCGGCGCGGAACGTGTTCTCGGCGTCGACACCGGTGCCCGCGCCGAAGTCGCGGCCGCGGTGTGTGAATTCGCCGCCCCCATCTCGGTAACCGCCCCGACCACCGAAGACCTCAGAATCCGTCACGACCAAGTCGGCAAGGGCTACGGAGTATTCACCGACCAAGTGGCTTCTGCGCTGTTGCTGGCAGCGCGTACCGAAGGGCTCATCCTCGACCCCGTCTACACCGGCCGCGCCATGGCGGGGCTCATCTCCGCCGTGCAGGACGGGGACATCAAGCCCGGTGAGAAGACCGTGTTCGTCCATACGGGAGGCATGCCGGGGCTCTTCGGCCATCAGGACGCAGTCGCCTTCGCCGAGCAACGCGTCAGGCATGGCTGGGATTCGTGACCGTGGAAGGTGTGCTCAATATCGGAGCGCCGCGGGTAGACCGGCCACAGCCGGTCGGTACCTGCCGGGGTGGTGCCGGACCACCCCTGAGGCGGTGTCGTTGCCCCTCGGATCGCCGAGCTGGATGCCTGGCCGCCTTCGCCGGTGGGCCGGGGCGGGAGTGCGCGCTCGGCCACCCCGGCAGGTGCCAGCGCACGAACGGCTGGCCACAACTTCATAGTGAAAAGAGCGGATGAGGCTCACTGCCCCTGACTCCCGCCGTCCCCGAAAGGCGTCACCTTACCCACTCAGCCGTGCCGGGTTCCCTCCCGGCATGCGATGTGCCCCGGTATGGGGGTGCCGGTAGGCAGTGCTGGATCGGGGACGGGCTCGCCCCATACAGCAGTCAGGGGCAGGATCCCGGCCCACAGCCCGAGTCCCGCGTCGGGCCCGTCACCGTCCTCGGGTGCGCCGGTACGGATCTTGACGGAGGCTTCCTCCAGGGAGAGGGCGAGCAGGGTGGTGGCGGCGAGTTCTTTGCGGTTCGGGCGGCGGGCGTAGGACCACTGGCCAGGAGCCGAGTGCTCGGTGAGCCGGCGCAGTCCCGCCAGTTTTTCCTCGGGGTCGGTGACCTGGCGGGCGTCGCCGTGGATCACGGCGCTGCGGTAGTTCACACCATGCTCGAAGACGGACCGAGCGAGCACCAGCCCGTCGACGTGTGTGACGGTGACGCAGACGGGGAGATCACCGGTCAGACTGCGACTGGCTACGGACCCGTGCAGATACAGCCACTGCTCGTCCCGCCCGTACACGGTGGGTAGGACAAGTGGCCGCCCTTCGATCACCACCCCCAGGTGACAGACGAACCCGGCGTCGAGAACCGCCTCCAGATCGGCCCGCTCCAGGCTGGCCTGTTCACGTAGGCGCCGATGCCGGGTGCGGTCGGTGACGGGGAGTCGGGGCGGGAGAGGTTTCGCTACCATACCGCCGAAGGTAGCGATATCGCACAATGCCGTCCAGACATCTTCTGATCTCATCGAAGAGTCGGCCACTGAACAACGAAATCCGTAGAAACGCCTCCTCGCGGAGCCATCCCCTTCCCACGAGCGTCCACTACAGTCTCGCTGAGATCCATCAGCGCAAACACTGTTTCCGTACTCAATTGGGCCCAGGCGAGCGCTATGGATGGCCCGCAGGGTAGCCGCGCCCGGGTCTACCCGCGGTGTCTTTGGAGGCGGCACCGGACGCGGTGCCAGTGCCCTCCTGCATAGTGCGCCCATGATCAACGACATGGACAGCGTCGATGTTCATCGATGAGCCATGCCTACCGAGTCGACGGCCGGCGCGGACAGCGCCGCGCTGATGCGCGAGCGCGCCGACGCCTTCGTCTCCTACGCCTCGGACCCGGGTCCGCAAGTGCGGAGGGCGGGGATCGAGGGGCTCGGCCTCTTCGTGGACGACGCCGACAGAGCGGTGGCGATACTGCGGGGCCGGTTGCCGGTCGAGAACAGGATCGCGGAGCTGCTGCTGGTCGTCCAGACGATGGCCGAGCTGGCGCTGCGGCTGCCCGCCGCGCGTGCCTCCGTCACGGCGCCGGCCGTCGTGCCCTTGCTGGAAGGCCTACTCGACAGCTACCGGCATCACGAGGCGGCCGATGTCCTCGGCCGGATCGGCTCGGAGGCCAAGGCCGTGCTGCCGCGCCTACGGCAGATGCCGGACGCCGGATACAAGTGGACCCGCGTCTTCGCAGCGGCGGCGCTGTGGGACATCGGAGACGAGGCAGAGGCCGGTGTGGTCGTGCCGACACTGCTGACCACCTGGGAGGAGAACGACGCGACCTCGAACCACGTCCTGGCCTGCCTGAACCGGATGGGACCGGCCGCCGCACCGACCCTGCCCCGCCTCCGGGCGGAACTCGCACTGTCCCGCCGCGGCGGTCGCTTCCAAAGCATCGCCAGCGACGAGGAGTTGCAGCGCGACTGCCACGCCATCCTGACGCGCCTCTCCTGACCCCTCAAGCCACAACGCACCAAGCCAGTAGACGCGCAGCGACCTGGTCTGCTCGCTTCCTAATGCTGTTTGTCAAGCAGCCTCGGTCACTGGAGGTGCGACTTGGTAGCACCGTCGGTCACGGATGAGTGCCCACAAGACGTTGACACGTCGGCGGGCCAGGGCGAGCACGGCCTGGACGTGTTTCTTCCCCTCGGCGCGTTTGCGGTCGTAGAACTTCCGCGAGTTCGGGTCGCATCGGACGCTGACCAGCGCGGAGGTGTAGAAGACACGCTGGAGCCTTCGGTGGTAGGTGATCGGCCGGTGGAGGTTGCCGCTGACCTTGCCGGAGTCGCGGGGGGCTGGTGCGACGCCGGCGAAGGCCGCCAGGGCGTCCGGGGAGTCGAACTCGTCCAGGCTGCCGCCGACGGCGGCGAGGAACTCGGCGCCGAGGATCGCGCCGATGCCCGGGACGCTCAGGACGATGTCGGCGAGTTCGTGCTCGCGAAACCGGCCCTCGATGAGCTTGTCCATCTCGGAAACCTGCTCGTTGAGGGCCATCACCTCCTCGGCCAGGGTGTGGACCAGCTTCGCGATGGTCTTCTCCCCTGGGACGGCGGTGTGCTGGCGTTCGGCCGCCTCGACCGCGGCCTCGGCCAGGGCTCTCGCGCCTCGGACCTTGCGGTTGGTCAGCCACTTCGTCAGCCGTGCGGTCCCGGCCCGGCGGATTGCAGCCGGCGTCTGGTAGCCCGTCAGGAGTCTGAGCGGGCCGGTGTTGGTGACCTCCAAGGTCCGCTCCAGGGCGGGGAACATGCTCAGCAGGGTGCCGCGCAGGCGGTTCACTGCGCGGGTGCGGTCCTCGACCAGGTCGGCACGGCGTCCGGTGAGCAGCTTCAGCTCGATGGCGGCCTCGTCGCCAGGACGGATGGGCCGCAGGTCGCGGCGCATCCTGGCCTGGTCGGCGATGACGTAGGCGTCGCGGGCGTCGGTCTTGCCCTCGCCGCGGTAGCCGTCGGAGGCGCGGTTCACCAGCCGGCCGGGCATGTAGAGGACTTCCTGGCCGTGGCTGATCAGCAGGGCCAGCAGCAGCGCGGGCTCGCCGCCGGTCATGTCGATGGCCCAGGTCACCTCGCGGCCGTCGGCCAGGTCGAGCACGTCACCGATCAGCTTCAGCAGCTCGGGCTCGTCGTTGGCGACCCGCCGCGACAGCAGCGTCTTGCCGTCAGCGTCCAGGGCAAGGCCGTGGTGGTGCCCCTTACCGCTGTCGATCCCCGCCCATATGCGGCTCATTGTGCTCCTGACGTGCGTGTTCGTTCTGTTCGTACCACGGACGACCTCGCCGGCATTGCTCTACTCAGCGACTTGTTCGCACTTCCTAATCGGCGGCCGAGTCGTCGTGGGGTGCCGGGCGGCGAAGCGAGCAGAGCCACGAGACGGCAGCCGCCTGATAGCCACACCCAGCACCCCTGGGCGACCCAACCCTACGAATGGCTCGATCAACCCGATCAAGAAGGTAGAGCCGCCTGAGGCGTCGGCATCGTTATGCGGCGCAGTTCGGGGACAGGAGCCTGGCGAGCCAGTCGGTGCGGGTTCGGCGGGCTGTGGTCGAGATGTGTGCGTGGGGGTAGAGGGCGTCGAAGCCATGGAAGCCACCTGCCCAGACGTGGAGTTCGGCCTGGCCGCCGGCCGCCCAGATACGGGTGGCGTAGTCGGTGTCCTCATCTCGGAAGACTTCGGCGGAGCCGGTGTCGATGTACGTGGTCGGCAGGCCCGAGAGGTCGTCGGCCAGCGTGGGCGAGATGTACGCGGGCACCTCGTTGTCGGTGAGATCGCCGAGCACGGCGTGCCATCCGAACGCGTTCATCTCGCCGGTCCAGACGCCGGGCACGCCGGAGTACTGGCGGCTGGAGGTGCTGGTGTTGCGGTGGTCGAGCATGGGGCAGATCAGCACCTGCGCGGCGATGGACGGGGTGTCGAGGTCGCGTGCCATGAGGGTGAGGCCGGCGGCGAGGCCACCGCCCGCGCTGGCGCCCGCGACGATGATCCGGGCCGGGTCGATGCCCAGTTCGACGGCGCGTTCGGCGGTCCAGAGCAGTCCCTCGTAGCAGTCGTCGACGAGGGTGGTGCCGGTGGCCTCCGGCGCGAGCCGATAGTCCACGGAGACGACGACCGCGCCGAACTCGTCCAGCCACTCCAGCGGAATGTCGAGCTGCGAGAAGCGGTCGCCCATGACCATCCCGCCACCGTGGATCCAGTAGATGCAGGGTGCGACGGCGGCGGTGCCATCGGTGTGTGCGGGGCTGAAGACCGACAAGCGGATCTGGGCACCGTCCTTGGCCGGCACGGTGATCTCGCGCCGGTCGACCCGCCGTTGTGCGAGGAGGGGCTCGATGGGTGTCGCGGGGGAGCTGACGCAGTTGCGCGAGGATCTCCGGGGTGAGCTGGGACATGAGGGGCATGTCGGCCAGGAGCTCGCGCAGTTCGGAGTCCAGGCTGGGTCGTGCCATGGCCGTGATCGTTGCCCTTCGCGGGGTCGTGTTGGACGGAAGGTCGAGGAGAGGGCCGTACCGGCGCGGATTCCGAGGCAGCAGGCCGGGATTCCTTCTGGGAGCTTCAGAAGGCGGCCTTGCCGCGGACCGGGACGTAGTCGGTGTACTCGGACTCCTTGGCCAGCAGTCCGTCGATCTGCGCCACGAGGGCCTGGGCGGCCTCGCCGGCGAAGAGCCGGCTCTTTCTGCGGCTCGGGCTCGGTGTACTTGATCGCGCCGTTGCGGTTCTTGGCGCTGATCGTGGCCCACGGCAGCTTCGGCAGTTTGGTATCCAGGGCGCCGAGCTCGGCGCGCATCTCGGTCTGCAGCTGGGCGGTGAACAGCTTTGCGTGGCGCGGCTTGTTGAGCTTCTCGTAGTACTCCTCGCGCCTCGGGCAGGTCGTCGTCGGGGTTGCGCCACTTGTCGGCGCCCACGACCCAGATCTCCTTGCAGCGCAGCCGGTCGCGCAGGGCCTGGAAGACGCACGCCTCGTACACGGTGCGCATGACGCGCTTGAGCCCCTTGTCGGGGGTGAAGATGGCGAGCTCCATCCAGTCCTTGCGTACGACGCCGTGGAGCGGGATGGCCTCGCCGAGCGGCAGATAGGTGGTGGAGGAGTCCTTGTGCCGCTCGATCAGTTTGAGCGCGTCCATGACGGGCTTGTGCTGGTCGTTGGAGGAGCGGAAGTCCAGCACTTCGAGGAGCTTCATCAGGCCGCTGCGGTAGTGGTTGCTGTAGGAGGACTTGAACACCTCCCGTTTGCTGCGGGCGAAGGCGGCGTTGGTGGCCTTCATCTCGGCGACCAGGTCCTTGAGGGTCTTCTCCCCGCCGGCCGCCGGGTAGACCACGGAGCGGACCGAGCCGTCGGGGGCGCCGAGCGAGGCAGCGGCGATCTTTCCGAGAAGCCCGGACTTGCCGCGGACCTTGGTGAACTCGGCGACGAACGCCTCGGTCACCTTCTTCTCCGCCCTCGCGTTGATGCGGTGGACCGTGGAGTTCAGCAGCTCAACCAGGGTGTCGGTGATCTCCCGCTGCCGCTGGAACAGCAGGGCCGCGAGCAGGACGTGCCGTACAGGATCGTCGAAGCGCCGCAGGTGGCTCGGGGAGGCGGCCGAGGCTCTCGCCCTCCAGGCGCCCACGACCTGCACGCCGATCCCGGTCAACACGCTGGCCGGGATGCCTACGGCGCGGACCTGCTTGAGCTTCTTGATCTCGTCCAGCAGCGAGTTGAGGCTGACGTTGCCCGGATGGGACTTGATGTCCGAGAGCACCGTCTCGACATCTTCTTCCGCGTCGTCCTCGCTTTCCTGGTCCGCGGCCTGCTCTGCCGCGGGGGCGCCCGGGCCGGACGCAGGGTCGGGGATGATCGCGTCGACCTGGGCTGCGGTCGGCGGCTCGACCAGGTCCACGCGCATCTGCCGCAGCAGTTCGGCCCGTATCTGTTCCTCGCGGCGTTCGTCGTGCCAGATCACATCCACCAGGTGCGAGATGAGTTTGACCTGGTCGGTCAGGCTGCACTCGTGCCACCCGGTCAGATCCCGCAGTTCGCTGCGGTGCCGCTTCGCGGCGCGGGAGGCGAAGTCGTAGAACCCCAGCTCGGACGCGGCGACGCCCACCTGCTTGGCGACTTGCTCGACCGCATCGGGCGGCAGTTCCAGGCGCATTTTGGGAAACCGGCCGCGCCAGGTCAAATACTTGAGCTGAACGGCGAAGCCCAGCCTGGTGGCCCCGGTCTTGTTCCGTAACCAGCCCGCCTCGTCGCCAGACAGGGTGAAGTGGTCCACCACCCTGTCCAGACCCAGATCCCGCCCCACTGACAGCCCCTTCCGTCACCCCCGTGATCAGTATTCGGGCTGGACGGTAGAGGCGCCGCTGTACACCGGGCGGGGAAATCCGGGAACCGCCCCGGCGAGGACGCCGGACCTGATAGACGGCGCCCGGACGCGGCAGGCCGGGCACCGCGGGTGTCCGGCCTGCCGTCGTAGACAGTGCAGTGTGGAGGTCTCCGGGCCTGGGCGGCGGCTGGCTCGTAGGCGTTAAGTCGGGGTGTGAAACTGGCGACCTCGCGTAATCGGGAGTCGCGTATTCCGGAGCCGGTGAGGGCTTGTGGTCACCGTGAGTGGTCGCCGGGTGCGTAGTGCCGCCAGGTTGGGGTGCCAGGAAGAACCGTGTCACCAGCCGCAAACGGCGGTGATCTTGCCCGGTGTCCCTCGTGCGGGTGAGCCCGAGGCCGTACGGCTGCGGTGTGTGAGCCGGTTGGTTGATCTCGATGCCGTAGGCGTCGACCGTCTGGATCGCACGCCACCTCCGCGCGGTAGAGGGCATCCGACTGGCCGCGGCTCCGGAACCAGCTACGCGCTCTGGGTCAGCAGACCGGCGTCGATGACCTCAGCGATAAGGGTGGCGCCGCGGCTGTTCTGGTGGATGTGGTCGGTCGTGAGCACGAGACCTCGCCGCTGCGAGATCGTGTCGAGGCTGCGGCGCAGCACTGCGTGCTGGACGAGGACGCCGACGACCGCTGCGGGCGTCACCTCCCGGTATGAAATCGGCGGCGGGTCCGCTTGGCGCAGTTCCTCGATCTGGCGTTCGTGGAGCGAAAGGTAGGCCACCTCGTTGGTGGCGGCGACCTCGGCGATCATCCGGCTGTACGCCTGCGATGCCTGTGCCGCTGCTCCGTCGAGTTGTTGGCCGAGTACCGGTAGCGACAGCAGACCGATCGTCGCGTCGGTCTCCGCTCGCAGCCGTGCGACGACGGCTCCCAGGCACTGTTGGAACCAGCCGGCCGACGGGCGATCGGGGAGCTGTTTGCGCTTTATGGCATGCTCGACGGGGTAGCCGGCAAGGCTCGCGCGGGCGTCGTTGGTCCCGATCAACACGGTGATCACATCGGGTGGGTTCGTGACGACAGTATCGAGGCGCTGCAAGAGGTTGTAGGCGAAGTCGCCGTTGGCGCCGAAACGGGCAAGCTGCACGTCACCGGGAGGGCGGCGTCGTCCGAGAAGATCCAGGTAGTCGACGCTGAACTGCGCGCGGGTGAGGCTGTCGCCGAGGCACGCGATGCGTGTCGTCACGGCGCTTCCTCCGGGCTGGGCGTGCCGACGCGTTCGGTCGGGCGGGTGTCGGTCCGAGGACGGTGGTCGGTGCCGAGGGTCGCAGTGATGGCCAGGATGGACGTCGGCCCCTCCATGTCGACCACGTGCCATACCCCGGCCGGGTTGATGGTGGCCTCGCCCGGCCCGAGCAGAACGCGGTCGGGGACCCCGTCCACGTCGCGGGTGACCGTCACGGACCCGCTGAGGCAAACGACCAGTTCGTCGCCTGCAGGGTGGCTCTCCCAGTGGTCGCCGAGCCCGTCGCCGTCGAAGATCATCACCATCCGGCCCTCGGCGCCGTCTGCCGCGACCGCGGCGCTGTAGGCCTGGAGCACCTTCGGGTCCCAGGTGAAGCCCTCGACGGGTTTCGCTCTCGATCCCAGTCCGAGGTGCACGGGGGTGGTCCGCAGGTCCATGGCATTGCGTTCGTGGTTGACGAGTCTCATGCCGACGATCGTCCACGCCAGCGATCGGGCGGTCTTGAAGAAAAGGGAAGAGAAGCCGACGCGACGGGCAGACGGTTGGCAGCTACCCGGCTCCGAGGAGGACTTCGCTGCGACGCCAGGCCGTCGGCGATCGGCCCGTGAACTCGCGCCAGTCCCGAACGAGATGGGCCTGGTCGGCGTAGCCAGAGACGGTTGCCACATTGCCCCACGGGAGCGGGTCCTGCGCCGACGCCAGTTCGTGCGCGTGCTCGAAGCGCAAGACTCGGGCGAAGGTCTTCGGCGACAGGCCCACCTCACCGCGAAACCGCTCGGTGAGGTACCGGCGGCTCCAGCCGAGTTCCGCGGCGACCGCACCAACCTGGACGCAACCCCGCGCGGCGACGAGGCGGCGCCATGCCTCGGCTACCTCGGGGCGCACCCAGCGCACATGGTCGCCGCAGGCGCCACGGCCGACAGTTCGGAGGAGCAATTCGTCCAGCGCGGTGAACCGCGCCGCCCATGTTGTCGCCGATCGGAGCCGGTCGACCAGCTCGACGCCAAGCGCTCCGAGAAGCTCGTCAAGTGGGACCAGTCGGTGGGCGAGCTCGGCGGCGGGCATGCCGTAGATGGCCCGAGCCCCGAGCGGTGTCAGCGATATCTGCACACCTTGCTGGCGTCCGTCGTGGTGGATCGCGACGGACCGGCGCATCAGACCGCCGGCCACGCTGCTGAATCGGGTGACCGGTGACCCGTCGTCAACGCCCGCCGCCACCTCCAAAGGATCTGACAGGCTGATCACCGCAGTGAGCACGCGGCTCGGCGGGCCGCAGTGCACCCCCGCCGGGAGCCCGCGGAGGTCGAAACAGACATACGAGTCGACGTACTGCCGCAATGCGGGCGCCGGACGTGCCCCGATCCCGGTGGCCGTGTGGTCCTCCATTTTCGGCAGTGTACGAGCCGCCGAGCCCAGCAAGATCACCACCCAAGGACTGATCACCGCCGTTTGCGGCTGGGTTGGGTCGGGCCGGGGCGCGGTACTGGCCTTGCGACCAGCCCGTTTCCCCGACCCGCCCGCCGCACCCGCCGTGCGTGTCTCCACGCAACGGGCGCTCCACGTGCCTTGCCCGGTGGTCAGCCGCCTGTGCTGGCGACTGCTGGTCGTGGTGTCCACGGGGTCGGGATGTTGCTGCCGCGGTAGCGGTAGCGGATCACTTTGACGCTGGATGCGCCGGTGAACTCGACTCCGTCGCAGATGAGCTTCCAACTGCCCGGTCGGCAGAACCGGCGGCGCAGTTCCCTCCAGCTGAGCCGGGAGTGCTTGTGGAAGATCCAGCGGACGATGCGATGCCACGCGTGGTCATCGACCGTGCTGAATACCGCCTTCGACACCCCGTGCCGGAAGTAGTTCGCCCACCCGCGCAGGGTGCGGTTGAGGCTGGCCAGCAGCTCGTCCACGTCCCTGTGCAGGTCTGATCTGCGTGTTCTGTCTTTCACCTTGTCCTTGATCGACTGGATCGCCTTCTTGGACGGCTTGGTGTAGACGTAGTGCTTCTGCGTTCCTCGCTTCCGCTGCCTGCGGATGTGGAAGCCGAGGAAGTCGAAGCCCTCATCGATGTGGACGACCTGGGTCTTCTCCGGTGCCAGCCGCAGCCCCAACGGGGCGAGCACGCCGGCCACCTCCTCGCGCAGGCTCTCGGCATGGCGGCGTTCCCCGGAGACCATCAGAACGAAGTCGTCCGCGAAACGGATCAGCCGCCAGTTGCCCAGTCCACGCTTCCTGCGCGTGACCCGCCGCTTGTAGCTGCCCATCTCCTGCTGCCACTGCCGGACGAAGTACTCGTCCAGCCCGGACAGCGCGATGTTGGCCAACAGCGGGGAGAGAATCCCGCCTTGCGGGGTCCCAGTCAGCGTCTCTTCCCGGTCCCCGGAGGTCGTCATGACCCCGGATTTCAGGAACGCCTTCACCAGCGTGCAGACGCGCCTGTCCTTGATCCTCGCCCGTAGGCGGTCCATCAGAGCCGTGTGATCGATCTCGTCGAAGCACGCCTTGATGTCTGCCTCCAGGACCCAGTGAAACTTGTTGGCCCCGGAAGACAGGTGGTGGATCTCGGCAATCGCGTCATGCGCCCGCCGGTTGGGGCGGAACCCGTACGAGCACGGCAGGAAATCCGCCTCGAAGATGGGTTCGAGCACTGCCTTGAGGCTGGCCTGGACCACCCGGTCGGCGACTGTGGGAATCCCCAGCGCGCGGAGCTTGCCGCTCGCCTTCAGGATCATCACCTGCCGTACTTCGACCGGCTCGAACGCGCCCGACTTCAGCGCGTCCCTGATGTGCTCCAGGAACGCCTCGACCCCGATCCAGGTCTCGATCAGGGCCACCGTGGCCCCGTCGGTTCCTGGGGTCCTCGCCCCGGTGTTGGTGGCCACGCGTTCCCACGCGTGCACCAGAAACGCCGGGTCGTAGACGAGGTTGAACAGGTCACCGAACCTGCGGGAGAAGTCTTCTCCCGCCCATCGGTGCAACTTGATCTGCATCTCCCGTACCGCGAAATGAGCCGAGTCAGGACCCGGCCACCTCACGGCGCCGGTATTCACCGGCGCTTCTTCGGGCATTGCACTCCTCTCCTTGCTTGGCACGCTGCCGTCCTTCCCCCTGTGCCGGGCTCTCCCCGGCTCCGAGTACTACGACGGCTCCGCCCCGCTCGCCCCCATCGGCAGGCATCGCGCCTATCCCCGCTGTTCGGCCTGGCTGACCGGGTCGCAGGGAGCGGACACGAGCGGTTCCCACGTTCACTGCTGTTCGGTTGACGGGTTAGGCACCCGGCTCTGCCCCTGCGGCCTCGTCACGACTACGCCGTAGACCTTCGTCGTGACCTCCCGGCCCAAGCTGCCAATACCGGACCGGGAGTTCCCCGCCCTTCCGGACGGTTGCGCACCGCTGACCAGCCCATATCCACCGGATTGGAGCTGGCAAGAACTCAAGAGGCGTAATGACGCCGGTTCCTCGCGTATACCTTCCCGTCTCGCTCACCGGGCCCGACCCATCCGGCAGTGCTGGGCCGACCCGACTTTGTCGAGGCTGCTCTCGCCCTCCCCGGCGGTCCCCGGTTCAGGCTGCCTCCAGCTTCACCTCGCCGCTACGACGGCGAAGCGACGGTGGTCTTCCACCTCCGTCCGAAACAAGTGAGGTCGACCCGGAGCGCGGTACTGGCCTCACGACCAGCCCGTTTCTCCGGGTCGCCTCCCGAACCCGGCGTGCACCGCTAAGCGCACCGGGCTCTCCACAAGTCCCGTGGATTCGTGTTCACTTCACGCTGTGCTCGGCCACGGTGTCGGGATGCGTGTTCCCCGGTAGTAGTAGCGCTTGGCGCTCACCCGTGCCGGGTCGAACAGCTCCCTCCCGCCCGCGGCGGGCCAGATGCCGTAGCGTTGGCGCAGTACCTTCCAGGGGACCCGCCGGTGCTTGCGCTCCTGCCATCTGACGATCTCCTTCCAGAGGTAGGCCCTCAGATAGCTGAAAGTCGCGTTCGAGCACCCGTACTTGAAGTACGCGGTCCATCCCCGCAGCATCCGATTGAGCTGACGCAGCAGGTCTTCGAGCGGCAGGTTCGTGCTCCGCCGGCAGATCGTCTTCACCTTGGCCATGATGGTCACCAGGGCCTTCTTGGCCGGATAGACGTAGACGTATCGTTTGCCGGTACCTTGCTTCCGGTGACGCTGGATGTGCCAGCCGAGGAAGACAAGGCCCTCGTCGATGTGGGTGATCAGGGTCTTCTCCGGCGACAGGCGCAAGCCCATCGTGGACAGGACCCCGGCGAGTTCTTCCCGCAGGGCTTCGGCGTGCGTCTCGGTGCCTGAAACGAGCAGGCACCAGTCGTCCGCATACCGCACGAGGCGGTAGTTGGGCAGACCCTGACGGCGTCGCTTGGCCCTTCCATACGAGCTGGCTCCTGGCCCGCCCGGGCCCTGGGCGATGTACTCGTCCAGGACCGAGAGAGCCACATTGCTCAGCAACGGGGAAAGAATCGACCCTTGCGGAGTTCCGGCGTCGGTATCCACCAGCGTGCCGTCCTCATCGAGGATGCCCGCCTTGAGAAATGCCTTCACCAAGACCAAGACTCGTTTATCTCCGACGCGTCCACGCACCCGATCCATAAGGGCGGAGTGCGAGATTTCATCGAAGCAGGCTTTGATGTCACCCTCGACCACCCACTCATACGAGCGCGATGCGAAATGATGCACCTCGGCCACTGCGTCATGCGCCCGGCGATTCGGACGGAACCCGTAGGAACACGGGAGGAAATCCGCCTCGAAAACAGGCTCCAACACCAGCTTCAAGGACGCCTGTGCCACCCGGTCACGAATTGTCGCGATCCCCAGATAGCGGACCTTGCCACCAGCCTTGGGAATCGCGCGCCGCCGCGCCGGGAGGGGCCGGAAGGTGCGGGCCTTGAGATCCTCCCGCAGTTCCGCAAGGAACCCCTCCAGCCCACGCACGGACTCGATGTAGTAGGCGGTATCACCGTCCACTCCGGCTGTGCGTGCGCCCTTGTTGTTCCGCACCCGATCCCAGGCAACCAGCAGAAAGCCCGGGTCGGTGACGAGGTTGTACAGATCATCGAACCTGCGATGAGGATCATCACTGGCCCATCGGTGCAGCTTGGTCTGGATCTCCAGTACCCGGCGTTCGGCCTTAAGTAAGGCGTATTCCAGCTCGTCGGTATTCACCAACGACCTCCCGGCATTCCAGCATCCGTACTGCTGACTTGCTGGCCCCCTTCGCCATGCGCGGGCCTCTCGCCCGCTCGGACTACTACGGGGCCTCCGCCCCATCCCGCCCCTTCGACGGACGACGCATCTATCCCACAGACCCGGATGGATTCCGGGCAGCGGGAGCCGTGCGGGATGGTTCCCGTGTTCACGGTGAATCGATCGATCAGTCCGGCACCCAGCTTTGCCCCGGCAGCATCGCCACGGTTACGCCGCAGGCTTTCACCGTGGCCTCCCCACCGACACGCCAAGTCGGCTACGGAGTCAGTCCGCCATATCAGCCGACTGTGCACTGCAACCCGGCCCATATCCACCAGATTTGAGCCGGTGCCACGCTTACGGAGCTTTACCACTGATTCCTCTCGTATGCCCTCTGATCTCGCTCGCCGGACCCAGCCCGTCTGGCAGTTCCAGGCCGTCCCGGCTTTGTCAGCGCTGCTTCCCGCCCTCCCCGGCGCCTCCCGGGTCGGACTGCGCTCAGCTCCCACCAGGCTGCTGCGACAGCCTGGCGAGGAGGTCTCGCACCTCCTTCGATTCACCGCGCCTCACGGCGCACCAGCGCCTCGTGGCGCACTGACACGGTTCTTACCGGCACCCCGTGTTGCTGTGGGCGTCGGGGCGCCCCGGACAACTGCCCGGCCTACGCTCAGCGCTTCCGCCAGTGCTTCCGCTCAGCTCTTTCGCTCACTCAGGACGCAGAACTCGTTGCCCTCCGGGTCGAGGAGGGTCACCCAGTGCTGCTCGTCCTGCACGGTGTCGGCGCGCCGGGCACCGAGGGAGAGCAGCCGGGCGACCTCGGCCTCCTGGTCGTCGGGGCGGAAGTCGGGGTGGAGCCGGTTCTTCGACGTCTTGCCCTCGGGGACAGGCACGAAGAGCAGCCCCGGCATCTGGTCCGGCTCAGGCCGGATCTCGATGATTTCCTCGGATTCGTCGACCACTACCCAGCCGAGAGCCTTGGCCCACCAGCGCCCGAGAGCGACGGGGTCGGCGGAGTCGACGATGATCTGTTCCCATTCCAGTGCCATGGGCCTGAGCATAGACAGGACCGGCGGCCCACCCGTCCCTCCGTCGAGGGGCGGGCCGCCCCGGCGGCCCTGGCTCATCATCTCCCGGCAGTGACAGGAGAGGGAGTGTCGGGTAGCCGGAGCGCGTTACCGCGCCCCGGCCCCCTCAGAACCGGACTTGCCAGTCGTCCCGGCATCCGGCTCAAGCAAGCCCCAAGGGCTCACAGAACCTGCGTAGTTGGACGTCTGTCGATCTTCGCGTGGTGCATTTGATGACAGTCCGCGTGTACGAGGATCAGGTTCCTTTTCTCGTCCGTCCCGCCATTCTTTCGATAGGTGAGGTGGTGCCTATTGAGCCCGCCTCCCCTGAGCCGGACGAGATCCGCTCCCCGGAGGAGCTGTACCCGCCGTCCGTGGACATCGACGAGGGTGAGATCGACGGCGCCCTGGCGCTCATGGACACGTTGGCGCGCGACGACCTCGAAGGCGAAGAGTTCCGCGACACGTACACCGAGGCGCTCCAGGAGATCATCGAGGCCAAGCGCGAGCACCGGGAGCCGCCCGCGGCGACGGAGCCGGAGACCGAGCCCGGGCAGGTGCTGGACCTGATGGCCGCACTGAACGCGTCCGTGCAGAAAGCGAAGGCCTCTCGCGGGGAGGCCGACGTGCACGAGATGCCCGCGCCGAAGAAGAAGGCTGCGAAGAAGCAGCCAGCCAAGAAGACGACGGAGAAGAAGACCGCCGCGAAGAAGTCGGCCCGCAAGCCGCGCAGCGCCTAGACCGGCCACGTCTGTCCCCCGAGGGCCCAGCCCGTAACTGCAGTCACGGGCTGGGTCGGCTCGCCTTCAGGGTCAGAAGCCGCAGTAGCTGGAGGCGCCGTTGTTGGGCAGCAGGGTGTCCTTCACCCACCCGTACGTCTTGTCCGTGCTGTTGTAGAGGTACGTCCAGCCATCGAGGCTTGCATACGCCCGCGTGTAGCAGTAGTAGACGAGGGTGTCCTGATTGTCGGCCCACCCCGTGACAGGGCAGCTTGTGCTGGAGCCGGAGCGCATGTTGGCGGCGACGCCCGCCGGCATCCTCACGGTCTTGTTGGTCAGGTTCGTACCCTTCGCGCCGCAAGGGGCGTTAGCTGCGGCAGGCGCAGCCGTGGCCACGACCAGACCTGCCGGCCCGGCAAGTACCCCTACCGCCAGCGCCGCCAACTTCGCGCGGTGTGCTGCTCGCATGTTTCCCCTCCCCAATGAGCCCACGTGCCCATGACGTAGGCATGAGCAGAAGCATGTAGGGGCGATATCCTGCCCGGAAGAAGAGTTATGAGCCATCCGCGATGGAAATGACGCATTCCGCACTTGCCACCGAATCGAAGATGTTGAGCTTCGGACACTGAGACTCCCAAGCCCAAGATCGATCTCATCGACAACCGCTGCCCTGATGTTCCGAAGGCCGTAGATCCCACCCCCGCTGGAACGCGGACTTCTCCTCGTCCTTCGGGAGACGGCGCAGCCACCCCCGCAGATCGTGGGCCGCGCTCCAGTGTTCCTGGGCCCGGCCGGGATCGTCTTTCGACAGCTCGGTCAGGGCAGGAGGTCGTACAGCCGGGAGAGCTGGTTGGCGAGCTGCTCGGTCACGGGGGCGTGGGGCGTGACCGCCCGGTGCGGCAGGCCTCCAACGGGATGTCCCGACGTAATCCCCTCGCTTGATGGCGTCGATAGCAACTTGGACTCTGCGGGCGGCACGCCGAGGGCCCGCCCCCCTTCCGGGAGACGGGCCCTCGCGCCGCGTCTGGGCGTGTCCGACGTCAGCTGCAGGTCCGGTAGTTGTAGCCGGCATTCCGCCATGCGCCATCGCCGTCGACGAACTGGTAGTTGCCGTCTGTGCCACGCTTCATGGAGAAGTTACGGCCCGTGACCCCGGTAGTGGGGTTCCAGCCGTAGTACGTCAGCGTGAGAGACCCGCCGGAAGCAGTACTGCCCGACACGTAACCGATATTGTCGGCCGCATCGCCCCAGGTTGCCTTGCCGGCGCTTCCGTCGACCTTCAAGTTGGCGCCCCACTTGTTGGCGCCCGACTGGTAGTTGGCGGTCGCGGTCTTGGTCTGGCTGCCGAAGATGCCGTCGACGTACGTCTTGGACGAGAGGAAGCCGTTGGCCCACAGGGTCATCTGCCACAGGCAGGTGGCGTTGGAGTACGCGTTCGTGTTCGCGTCCGTGACGCCCTCGTTGTTCCAGTCGTCTTGGAAGAAGTCGGCGCCGTAGACGTAGGCGAGGCCGCTGTAGGTTCCGGACGCAGAAGCCGGTGAAGCGCTGACAGCGAGGATGGTGGCGCTTAGTGCACCGACGGTGCACGCTGCCAGCCTGGCCCTCTTCGTGTGCAGGTTCATGAATCACCTTAGGTTTCGGGCTCCCCCGGAGCCGAGTTCATGGTTGGACAGACGAAAAGCGGCGCTAAGCCCTGGGGTCGCTACGCCCCGGAGCACGCCTGCGCACCGCCCTCTGGGCGCGGCCGGGGTTACGGGCAGCTGCCGTATTTCTGGGCCAGGACGTACGCGGTGGCATCGTTCGCCACCTTGACGTACACCGCGCTCAGCCCGGACCGGTTGTAGTTCGTCGTCCACTGGTTGCCGAGCACGGTGACGAACCGGACCTTGAAGCAGTAGCCGGCGTCGACGCGGAAGGCGTCCCAGTCCTGGCCGGCCGGCGTCTGGCTCCAAGGTTGGATGGTCTTGATCTTGGTGTTGTCGTTCGTCTGCACGCAGTTGGCGCCGCCAGTGCTGCCAGTGCTGCCGCTGCAGGTCGTCCAGTTCTTGTAAGCGACGATCCACGTGGACGACTGGTTCACGGTCTCGGAGCACATGCCGAGCGTGCAGGACTCGCCGGCGGCGGCGGTCTGGACGGGACCGAGGAGTCCGACGGCGGCGGTTGCGAGGCCGATGGTAGCGGCCTTGGCCCATGTGGATCGCATGGTGAGTCGCATGCGTCCCCCCTTGTTTGTTGTGGGCATGGCATCAGAAAGCGAACACTAGTTCGCAAAAGCGAGGTAAAAACCATCCTGACGTGCCCACTATGTCGACGCAAGACCTTTCGACCACCGTCGAAAGGTCGGCAGGAGAGACGCCGCGGGGCGCCAGCCGCGGCCGGCGCCCCGCGCGGTTCTTGGTTCCGCATCACCGCGCCGGCCGTCGTCCGTTCCTCTGCCAGGACGACGCCCTGGACAGGATCGACATGGACCGGGACGTGACCACCCAGTCCTCCTCCCCGACGCGGACCCTCGAAAGAACTTCACCCATGCATCCATTCAACGAGACCCTCGACAGAGTCCAGCCCTATGCTCTGGCCCCCTTCAGGCTCGTCATCGGCCTGCTCTTCGCCTGCCACGGCGCCGCCTCCCTCTTCGGCGTCTTCGGAGGCGTCTACGGCACCAACGGCGGCACCGTCCCCACCGGTGACTGGCCCGGCTGGTACGCGTCCGTCATCCAGCTCATCTGCGGACTCCTGACCGTTGCCGGACTCTTCACCCGCCTCGCCGCGTTCATCGCGTCGGGATCGATGGCCTACGCCTACTTTGTCGTCCACCAGCCCACCGCCCTGCTGCCCCTACAGAACGACGGTGAGTCCTCGGCGTTGTTCTGCTGGGCTTTCCTCCTCCTCGTCTTCACCGGCCCCGGCGCACTCGCGCTCGATCACATAATGACCACCCGTGTCAGGAAGCCGGCCGCGCAAGCCGCCGCTGCGGCATGAGGTAGCCCGCTAGCCATCGCTTTACACAAAGATCCATACACGCCCTCTTCACCCGTGGGCTCGGTGGGTTGCCAGTTCAGGGGGCAGGCGCGCCGTCTTGATGAAGGTGCTCAGCGCCGTGCCCCAGGGCATGGCCCGGGCGAACCCTTCGGCGAGATGAGCGCTTGGCCGCACGGGCTGGGGCAGGTGGCGGTCGCGGGCGAAGCTCGCCCACGACGGGCCTGGCCACCTCGCGGCAGCAACCGGCGGGCCAAACGCGGGCGCCCCCCGCTGTGTTAAACGCTGACCCTACGCACGAACGCCAGCACGGCGTAGACCGCGTCACCGAACTACTCCGGGTGCCGAGCGTGCTTCTTCACATCCGCCTCGGCGTCGTTGCGGGCCTGGCCCCAGCCGATCATGACGCGGGAGCTAGGGCGGTCGCGTTGAGGGCTGGGTGGAGTGCCTTGGCCAGGGTGACGCCGTCGCCGGTGGCCCAGAAGTGCATGTAGAACAGGCGCGGCTGATCGTTCAGCGAGTGGTTGTGCAGTTCGACGATGTCGATGTTGCCCTTGCGCAGCGCCTGGATGACGTTCTGCACTTCGGGGGCGGTCATGACGAAGTCGCCGTTGATGGCGGCCTTGTTGCCGCCCAGGGGCTGGAAGTTGATGCCGGTGGTGATGCCGAGCGCGGGCGGCAGCACGTGGGTGCCGTCGGTGACGGTGTCTTTACGGGGGATGGAGAACTTGTAGATGCCGCCGTCGGCGGTGCCCTTGCGGCCGAGCGCCTTGTCGATGCCGGCGGTGTTCAGGTCGATGGGCGGCTGGGTGGCCGGGGGCGGTGAGGCGGGCGGGATGGCGGTGGCGGCGAGCGCGGACTTCAGGCCCTTGGCCAGGGTGACCGGGTTGCCCATGGCATGGACGTGTGTCCACCAGATCGCCGGGGACTGCTGGAGCAGGTGTTTGTGCAGGGCGGTCTGCTCGATCCCGGCGGCCTGCAGCGCGTCGGTGACCTTGGGCAGTTCGTCCTCGGTGACGACCAGGTCACCCATGAGCATGGTCGCGTCGTGGTACTTGGCGAAGGTCGCATAGCCGCCGAGCGACAGGCCCGGCTTGATGGCGACGCCCTGGGTGGTGACCTTGAGGTCCTTGCGGGGCAGCGGGACGCGGTAGACGGTGTCCTTCATCAGGGTGCCGGTGCGGCCGAGGGCGTCGGCAAGCGGCTTCCAGTCGGCCTCCGTGGTCTTTACGGGCTGCTGCGCCTGGCCGTGGGTGGCGGTCGGGGCCGCGTCCGTCTGCGTACCGCCCCCAGCAGCGCCCTCTGTCGTCGCAGTGCCGCAGCCCGTCAACAGGCCGGAGCCCACTAGCAGAAGGCACGTGGCCGCTGCCCCTGCGACCGGCTTCATAGGCAAACGGGGTGACATGGCCACTCCTCGTCGAGTCCGTCGTCGATGGTGCCTGTGTGGCCAGACAAACCGCTGCCGATGAAACCGGCATGAAGAGCGCCCCCATCGGGGTGACTTCATGACAGCTTCACCCGCGGCCGGGATCGTGGGGGCAAACGGCGCAGCAGAAGCAGAAGGGAGGCGGCATGCGGATCCTGGTGGTCAGGACGAGCCGAAGATATGGGGCCTGCTGCGCCGGGCCCTGCCCGAGGAGGGCTACACCGTCGACACCGCCGCACGATTGGCAGCGCGGCCCCAGCCAGTCGGCCGGAGCGGTTCCGGCCGGTTGGCGGGGTGCCTTCGGAATGGCGCCGCGTGAGCCGTGGCGGGTGTTCGGCAATGTCTGAGGACATGACGCAGAACGCATTGTCGGCTGTGCCGACGCAGGTGCCGCGTGAGCTTGCGGCAGATCGCTCCCCTGCCCCCGCCGGCCCGCCGTCGACGGGGCGGCTGGTCGGCATCGACCTGGCCCGCGGCCTCGCGGTCTTCGGCATGTACTCCGCCCATGTCGGCCCCGACGTGACGGTGGGCGGGCCGGTGGGGTTCCTGCTGGAGACGGCCCGAGGCCGCTCCTCCGCCCTCTTCGCGCTGCTCGCCGGCTTCTCGCTGGTCATCATCACCGGCCGTCCGCACCCCCGGACCGGACGGTCCGGGCGACAGGCGGTGGCCCGGATCGCGATCCGCGCCGCCGTCCTCCTGGTGTTCGGCTACGCCCTGACCGCCCTGGACACCAAGGTTGACGTGATCCTCAGCTTCTACGGGCTGCTCTTCCTGACCGTCCTCCCGCTGTACCGATTGCGGGCCAGAACGCTCGCGCTCATCGCCGGCGCGGGCACACTGATCCTGCCTCAGGTCCTCTACGCGATCCGGAGCTCGGTGGAGGGCGGGAACTGGGCGGACGCGGTCACGGCCAGGGACCCGTTGGCCCGGGTCAGCGGCACGGACGGGATCATCGAACTGTTGTTCACAGGGGAGTATCCGGTCCTCACCTGGATGCCGTTCCTGGTCACGGGCATGGCAGTGGCCAAACTCGATCTCACTCGGCCCGGCATCCGCTCCCGTCTGGCCCTCGCCGGCGGAGCGCTCGCCCTGTTCGGCTACGGCGGCTCCTAGCTGGCCCTGCGCCTGGTCCCGCACGCCCTCACCGCCATCGCGGCCGCCACGGACGGCAGTTCGGCAGCGTCGGGATGGTGGTCCGACACAGTCGGCGAACCCGAGAACCACACCCCGCTCGCCTGGCTGCTGGTGGGCGCGCCGCACAGCCAGACGACCTTCTCGATCCTCGGCAACACGGGTGTCGCCCTCGTAGTGCTGGCCGCGTGTCTGACCGTCGCCGACCGGCTGCCACGGCTCACCCGCCTGGCCACCCCCCTCGCAGCAGTCGGCATGATGGCTCTGACCATCTACGTCCTGCACATCGTCGCCCTCTGGTTCTTCGCCGACGACTGGTACATGGCCGTGATCGAGGCCGAGACCATGAACGCGCTGCCGGTACTCCTCGGCTTCATCGCGACCGCCACGCTCCTGGCGTCCGTTTGGACCTGCCTCTTCCGGCGTGGGCCCCTCGAGAACCTGCTCCACATCGCCACCCAGCCCGCGCGACACGTCAAATAGGGCAGCGCGCACGGGCTGCGCAGCAGGGTCACGGCCCGTCCAGCTCCTCGCCCTTCCGGGACAGCGATTACCGCAATGCTGGCGCGACAGAAAGCAACCATTCCCATACGCTCCGTATGTGATCGGTAGGCGGATCGGGACAGGGATCCCAGGGCGGTCGGGCCATGTCGGCCTGCTGCTGGGGCTTGTTCTGCTGGTTCTCGCCCATCTGGCGGGCACCGTACATGGCTCCTCGTACGGCGGCCCTCATCTGCCCGTCGGGGCCGGAACAGCTGCCTCCACTCATCAGGAAGCCGAAATCAGCCACGGACTCTGCTCGGCTCCGGGGCACGGACACGAGAGTGATGACCACGCTCCAGGGCACCACGACGAGGCCGACGATCACATCGAGCACGCGGCGGACCGGCCCAGGGCCTCCGCCGATGCCACCGTCGACCTCGGATCCGGTCACATCGGTGCGGATGTCGCACCCTCCCCGGTGGCGGGTGCCACGGCCGCGTACGCCGCCTGGGCCAGTCCGCCTCATGCCGCGCGTGCCTCGGACAGCCGCGGCACCCTCACGCTCCACTGCGTCTGGCGCGTCTAGGCGCCGCCCGCACGCCCGACCTCGTCCCAACGCGGTGGCCGAGGCGTGCCCGCGCGCCCATGAACCGCAACGACCGCAGCGCTGGGCGCACACGTCGAGCAGGTTTCGGTCCCACACCCGGAGGGCGGCTGGCAGCGGGCCCGCCGCGACCGTGTCGGTGAACTGCTCGCCCTGACCCCGGGCGCGTACTGCCCGGACCATTACCACAACCCCGACAACAGGGCCGCGTACCGTCCACTGGCCGCGGAGCTCTTCGCCCAGCTCGGCCGCGTCGACGTCCTGGTGGCCGCGGTAGGCACGGGAGGCCATTCGGCCGGCGTCGCGGCGGGACTGCGCGAGTGGTTCCCCGGGCTGCGGCTGATCGGGGTGGACGCGGTCGGATCCACGATCTTCGGCCAGCCCGCGGGCCCTCGTCTCATGCGGGGACTGGGCTCCAGCATCCATCCGTCGAATGTGGACTACGACGCGTTCGCCGAGGTCCACTGGGTGGCCCCGGCCGAGGCGGTGTGGGCCTGCCGCCGGCTCGCCCGCCGGTACCACGTCTCTGGTGGCTGGAGCGTGGGAGCGGTCGCGCTGGTGGCCGGGTGGGCGGCGCGTACGCTGTCCGCCGGCACCCGGATCGCCGCGATCTTCCCGGATGGCCCGCACCGCTACCTGGACACGGTCTACAACGACGCCTGGTGCCAGGAGCACGGGCTCTTCGGTCAGGAGCCACCGCCGGAGCCGGACGAGATCGCTGAGCCGGACGCGTGCGTGGTGACCTCCTGGACACGGTGCAGCCAGGTCCGCGATCCGCTGGGCCGCGAGACGGCGAAGGCGGGTGTCCGATGAGGCGGTTGCGGGCCCAGGTGGCCTCCTTCGACCGGCCCGCGCAGCTGCTGATGGTCAACCAGTTCGCCATCAACCTCGGCTTCTACATGCTCATGCCCTATCTGGCCGACCACCTCGCCCACGGCCTCGGACTGGCGGCCTGGGCCGTCGGCCTGGTGCTGGGCGTGCGCAACCTGTCCCAGCAGGGCATGTTCCTCATTGGCGGCACGCTCGCCGACCGCTAGGGCTGCAAGCCGATGATCCTGGCGGGGTGCACGCTGCGGACCGTCGCCTTCGGGCTGCTCGCGGTGGCCGGCAGCCTGCCGGTGCTGGTCCTGGCCTCAGGGCTGACCGGTCTGGCGGGCGCGCTGTTCAACCCGGCCGTACGCGCGTATCTGGCAATGGATGCCGGTGAGGACCGGCGAGTCGAGGCATTCGCCGCCTTCAACGTCTTCTACCAGGCGGGCATCCTCATCGGCCCGCTCGCCGGACTCGCCCTCCTGACCTGGGACTTCGGCGTGGTGTGCGCGGTCGCGGCGCTCATCTTCGGTGCACTGGCCGCCCTGCAGGCCCGCGCCCTGCCCGCCCGTCCGCCGGCCGGCCGCAGCGCGGAACCCGCCTGGCGGGCGGTGCCCGCCGACTGGCGCACCGTCGCGGCCAACCGGCCGTTCCTCCTCTTCGCCGCCGCGATGAGCGGCTCGTACATCCTGGCCTTCCAGGTCTACCTCGCCCTTCCGCTACGCGCCCGTGAACTCTTCGGCGAGCACACAGGGCTGGTGACCGGCGCGGTCTTCGCCGTCTCGGCGCTGGCCGCGCTGTCGGGGCAGCTGAAGCTGACCGCGTGGGCGAAGCGGAACCTGTCCGGTCCGCGGGCGATCGTGTACGGGCTGGTGCTGATGGGAGCGGCGTTCCTGCCGCTGCTGCCCCGGTCGTACGAGGCTGTGGCCGGAGTGGGTGCGCTGACCCTGTGCGCCGCGCTGTTGGCCTGGGGCGGGGCGCTCCTCTATCCCTTCGAGATGGACACCGTCGTACGACTCTCCGGCGACCGGCTGGTGGCCACGTACTACGGCGCCTACAACACGGCTTCAGGTGTCGCCATCTCCCTCGGCAACCTGGCGGTCGGCGCGCTCTTCGACACCGGTGTGCGGTGGCTGCCGTGGGCGGCGCTGGCCGCCACGGGCCTTGCTTGCGCGGGGCTGGTGCTACGACTGCACCAGGCCGGGTACCTCGTGGCGAGGCCGATTGTCGTACCGGGATGAGGCGAGGCGGCCGCTCGGCTCAGAGGGCTCCGGCCACCGTGGCCGGAGCCTCGGCCGGGGCGTCGCGCAGGCCGAGGCGCAGGTGCTCCACGTGGTAGAGGGCCTGCTCCAGCAGCTCGGCGACGTGGTTGTCGTACAGCGCGTAGATGACCGACCGGCCCCGGCGCTCGCCCGTCACCAGCCCAAGGTTGCGCAGCAGGCGCAACTGATGGGAGCAGGCCGACTGCTCCATACCGACGGCGTCGGCCAGCTCGGTCGCCGCGCACGGGCCTTCCTGCAGGCGGGCCAGAATGCGCAGCCGGGAGGGGGTGGCCAGGGCCTGGAGCGTGGCGGCAACGTCGGCGGCGCCGACGGATTCGAGGCGCTCGCGCGCGGTGGCGGTGGTCTTGGCGTCAGCTCCGTGGCCCATGGCTTTCATCCTACGGAGCGGAACCCATGAACGCATGAACGACTCTTCATGTAGTCCTGTACGGTGGGCGTAGCGGCGCCGGCGTTCCGGCTGTCCGCGACCACGTCATGCCCTCGCGAAGGACCTCCGCACCAATGACCTCCACACTCGCGCCCGCCACGGCCGCCGACCGCGCCGCGCTTCCCCACGACGAGGGTGCGCCCCATCGCCGTACCCGGGTCTTCGCGCTCCCCGAGGCGCGCTGGGCAGCTGTGGCCACCGTCTTCTTCCTGCTCGCGCTGCCGCTGCAGCTGACCGGCGCCCCGGCATGGGCGTGGGGCCCGCTGTACGCGCTGACCTATGCGGCCGGCGGCTGGGAGCCGGGCTGGGCGGGTCTGCAGGCACTGCGCGAGAAGACCCTCGACGTCGACCTGCTCATGGTCGTGGCCGCGCTCGGCGCGGCGGCCATCGGGCAGGTGATGGACGGCGCGCTGCTGATCGTCATCTTCGCCACCTCCGGCGCTCTGGAGGCACTGGCCACCGCCCGCACGGCCGACTCCGTGCGCGGGCTGCTCGATCTGGCTCCGCCCACCGCCACCCGCGTCGACGGCGACGGCAGTGAGGAGACCGTCACGGTCAAGGCGCTCACCGTCGGCGACACCATCCTCGTACGGCCCGGTGAACGCATCGGCGTCGACGGCCGAGTGCTCGACGGGGCCAGTGACGTGGACCAGGCGACCATCACCGGCGAACCGCTGCCCGTGGCCAAGGAGAAGGACGACGAAGTCTTCGCCAGCACCCTCAACGGCACCGGTGCGCTGAGGGTTCGGGTCGAGCGCGACGCCTCCGAGACGGTGATCGCCCGCATCGTGCGCATGGTGGAGGAGGCCTCCAAGACCAAGGCACCCACCCAGCTCTTCATCGAGAAGGTCGAGCAGCGTTACTCCCTGGGCATGGTGGCGGCGACTCTCGCTGTGTTCCTGGTGCCGCTCGCCTTCGGCGCGAGCCTCACCGGCTCGCTGCTGCGGGCCATGACCTTCATGATCGTCGCCTCGCCGTGCGCGGTCGTGCTGGCCACCATGCCGCCCCTGCTGTCGGCCATGGCCAACGCCGGGCGGCGCGGCGTGCTGGTGAAGTCGGCGGTGGTGATGGAACGGCTGGGACAGGTCGACGCGGTGGCGTTCGACAAGACCGGCACGCTGACCGAGGGCACCCCCCGGGTGACCGACATCCGCCCAGTGACCGGTTCCGGGCTCGACGCGGGCCAATTGCTGATCCTCGCGGCCGCTGCGGAGCACCCGAGCGAGCATCCGCTGGGGCGGGCCGTCGTGGCTGCGGCGCGTGAGCGCGGGCTCGCCCTGCCGGTGGCGGAGAACTTCGCCTCCACCCCCGGGGTCGGCGTGAGGGCCACCGTCGAGGGGCGCGTGGTCGCCGTCGGAGCCCCGGCCCGGCTGCTCGGCGAGGCCGCAGACACCAACTCGGCGCAGGCCGAGGTGCTCTCCGGTGAGCTGGAGGACAGGGGCCGGACGGCAGTGCTGGTCACGGTGGACGAAGCGCCAGTGGGCATGCTCGGCATCGCCGACCGGCTGCGCCCCGACGCCGCCGCGGCCGTCGCGGCGCTGACCTCCCTGACGGGGACGCCGCCCCTGCTGCTGACCGGCGACAACCCGCGCGCAGCCGCCCACCTCGCCGCCGAGGTCGGCATCGAGGACGTACGAGCCGGGCTGCTGCCCGATCACAAGGTGACCGCAGTCAGGGAACTGGAAGCCGCCGGCCGCAAGGCGATGGTGGTCGGCGACGGCGTCAACGACGCACCCGCGCTGGCCGCCGCCCACACCGGCGTCGCCATGGGTCGGGCGGGATCCGACCTGGCCCTGGAGACCGCCGACGCGGTCATCGTCCGCGATGAACTCGCCACTGTCCCCACCGTGGTCTCCCTGTCCCGCCGAGCCCGCAGCCTGGTCGTCCAGAACCTCGTCATCGCCGGAGTCTTCATCACCGGCCTGGTCGTCTGGGACCTGGTCGGCCACCTACCTCTGCCGCTCGGCGTCGCGGGCCACGAGGGCTCCACCGTCATCGTCGGCCTCAACGGACTGCGGCTGCTGCGCGAGGCGGCCTGGACGCGGGCCGCCGAGTGAGCCGCCGCAAGGCACCCACGGCGCAGGCGGCGCCCCGGTGCACGGTGACCGTGTGTCGGGGCTGCTGCTGCGGCACGGCCAAGGTCCCCGGTGTCGATCACGCGGCCCAACTCGCCACGCTGAAAGCCGCGCTGAGCCCAATGGCCCAGGTCCGGGCGGTGAACTGCCTCGACGCCTGCGAACAGGCCAACGTCATCGTCGTACAGCCGTCCCCGGCCGGTCGCGCCGCGGGTGGGCGGCCGATCTGGCTCGGACTGGTCAACGACCCCGACGCGACGGACGACATCGTGGCCGGGTCCGGGCTGGCGGTCCGGGGCTCGCCGATCCGCCGGACATCCTCGACCTCTACGAATTCTCTCCGTCCCGGCGCATACGGCGGGCCGTCGAAGACTGAGCGGCTGTTCTGTAGCTTCCGGCTGCCTAGGTGTTCGCGTCCATCCGACACAAGCAGCGTCAGAGCAGGCTGAGGACCATGAGCACTTCGTCACGGTCATCGTCGGGAGCGAGGCGCAGGGCCCCAGGCCAGCGACCGACCTCCTTCCAGCCCAGTCGTCCGTAGAACTGTTCCAGGCCAACTCCACCTCGTGCTGCAAGGTGGAGTTGTTCCAGGCCCATCTCCTCGCGGGCTCCGCCAGGGTCCTTCAGCGGGTCATGCCACGACTCGGTGGGGGCGCGTTCTGCTGCCGGTGCGCAGCGACGCCGGCCTCTGCAGGCGCCGCGCTCTTGCCCGCCGCCTGCCGCTTAGCAGGGTCCAGCGTCGCCGACTGCGAGCGGGCCGCCGCGGTGTTCACCTTCGCCCGCGACGCGGCCGCCTCACCCAGCGGCCGGCGCAGTCGGTGAGGTGGGTGCCGGTGCGCTGGTAGAGCCAGGTCTCGAGGATGTCGACGTTTCCGGCGGTAGCCAGGAGGGCGACGAGGAGGTTCTGGGCGACCTGGCCGGGGGCTGGCCGGTGTTTGGGGTTGCCGATGTCGATCTCGTCGCTTTTGAGCCGCCCGTGGATCCCTTCGTTGTGGGATCCGATGGGCTTGTAGGCGGCGATCCAGGCAGTGGAGAGGTAGGGGATGTCCTGCCGGAACTTGGCGGTCTTGAGATCGCCGGAGGCGTCTGCGGGGACGGTGATGGCGGACTTCCCGCAGACCGGGGGCAGTTGCTCAGCTGGCGGTGGGTCGAGCCATTCCTCGGACGGGATTTGGACGGTGGGCTTGGCAGCCGGGTGAGCCGCGCGCCGGCGGGTGTCGCTGATGTCCAGCACCGCCTGAGGCGGGCCCGCAGCGCGGGGGCCTTGTGGGCGAAGGCGGTCGCGGCGTGCGCAGTTCACGGACGGGGACGGGCCGGCGGCCGGACAGTGCAGACGGACCGAGCCCCGGTCGTCCGGACCCTCCTTCGTCCTGAGGTGGAACGCGGTCCGGGCAGCGATGCGGTCGGTGAGCTGGGAGTTGTCCCGGATCTCGCGGACTGTCTTGTCGTCGGCCCGGTGGGTCGCGTTGGCCAGGGCGGCGGGCATGTGCCGGCAGGTGAGCGTGCCGTCGACCAGGAGGACACCCTGCCAGCTGCCTTGTGTGCCGCGATCGGCAGCCTTGTAGTCGAGGGCCAGGCGGTAACCGAGGCGGCGGACTGGGATCTGGAAGTTCTCCGGCGAGCATCCGGTGTAGGCCCGGTCGGCCGCGCAGGTGCCGACCGGCAGGCCGAGGCCGGACAGGGCCTGGAGCGCGGTGATCGCGTTGCGTCCGGTGCGGACGGTCGGGGTGTCCAGGACCAGGCCGACACACATTTGGGGGTAGCCGGTGGGGTCTCCGGCTTCCTGGCCGGGCGGGCGGCGGTGGGCGGCGACGACGAAGGTCGCGCTGTAACCGAAATTCCCTTTGTCCGATCCGCCGCTGTAGTGCCAGCCGGCGGTGATCTCCACCGACGCGGTCCCGTTGCGGTCGCTGTCCGGGTGGGCCAGCACCGGGATCGCCGTGGCGTCGACACCGACGTCCCCGCGCCAGCCCCGCAGATGCCCACGCTCCTGGGCCATACGGACCGGGGCCAGGACGAGCTGGTTCGCCAAGAGCTGGAGCCGCTCGGCCGCCTCCAGCCCGGCGGGAGAGTTCCAGACGCGTGCGTGGTCGTCGGCGATGTCCTGCGGGAGGCGGGAGCGGCGGTCGCAGCGGGCCGGGTCGAGGACCGTGGTGATCCGGTCGAAGCCACGGTAGAGACGGCGGCTGGCCGCGACGCTCTCCCGCGCGGTCGTGGGCGGGTCTGGATCGATGCCCAACGATGTGCGGGCGTGCGGGCGGAGGCGGAAGTGCAGGATGCGCCATGCTTCGGCGACCGTTGCCCGGCCGGTGAAGTAGGCGGCCAGCAGCAGCCCGGCCAGCACCGTCCGAGGCCGCGGGCGATGTCAGCAGTCTGTGGTTAGAGTTGATTCGACTTCATCTGTCGTCCGGGCACCCTCGGGTCACGGGTGGAACGCGACGGAGCGCGCACGATGACTGCCGAGGACCAGACCGCGGCGCACACGACAACAACGGCTGCCGACCAGGCCGGTGGCGGCTCGACCGGGTCGGCACCGCCCGGCAGGGCGGCGAGCGCCGGACGGTGGCCGGCGACAGCCGTCTTCTTTCTCAACGGGCTCACGCTGTCGACGTACGTCGTCCGGCTCGGATCACTGAAGGACAAGCACCATCTGAGCGACGGCCAACTCGGGCTCATCGGCATGGGCTTTGCCGTGGCGGCCCTCGCCTGCATGCAGGGTGTGGGACTGCTGACGGCACGGGTCGGGACGCGGCCGGTGCTGCGCACCTCACTCCTCGTCATGCCCGTGCTGCTGGCGCTCGTCGGCCTGGTCGGAGGAGCCGTCGAACTCGTGGTGGTCGTCACGGCCCTCGGCGCCGTGCACGGCACCACCGACGCAGCCATGAACACCCATGCCGTCGCGATCGAGCGGCGCCTGGGACGTCCCATCCTCAACGGCTGCCACGCCGCCTGGAGCGTCAGCGCTGTCGTAGCCTCACTCGCCACGGCCGTCCTGGAACGTGCGGGTATCTCGTTCGCCACGCACCTCGTGGCAGCCGCCGCCGTGCTCATGGCCGGGGGCCTGCTGCTGGGGCCACTCCTGGTGGAGACCGACACGGGGGACCGCGCCCGCGCGTCCTCGCCCGAGCCGCGCCGCCTGGGCCTGCGCGGCGGCTGGAGCCGCGAGGTCGTGGCACTCGGCCTGACCGGCACGGCCCTCATGGTCTGCGAAGGCGCCGCCCTCGGCTGGAGCGCGATCTTCCTGCACGACTCCCGGGGCGCGTCGCTCGGTCTTGCGGCCACGGCGGTGACCGCGTACACCGGCGCTCAGGCGGTCGGCCGGGTGATCGGCGACCGCCTGACCTTGCGCTACGGCGCCCCGGTCCTGTTCCGTGCCGGCGGCCTCGTCGCAGCGTGCGGCCTGGCGATGGCGCTTCTTTCGCCGAACCCGGTCGCGGCCATCGGCGGGTTCGCCGTGGCGGGCGCGGGCGCGTCGGTCCTGATCCCGCTGGCCTACAGCGCGGTCGGGCAGGCGAAGGCGGACAGCCCGGAAGCCGCGACGCTGATCTCCCGATTCACCACCTTCACCTACGCGGGGACCCTGCTCGGTCCCGCCGCGATCGGCTGGGCCGCCGAGCTCGCCGGCCTGACCTGGACGCTGGCCGCACTCATCCCCGTGCTGTGCGCTGTCGCACTCCTGAGCCGACTGCCCGGCCGCCCGCAGCACTGAGGTCGCCACCGGAGTCCGCCCCCGCCTGCCTCGGACGATCTTCAGCAGGTTGCATCGTCGCACCTCACTCCTACTCGTACACTCTTCAGCGACACCGGGCGCTGTCGCCGCTGACCGACAAGCGGTGTCAGGACTCACTTACAAAGCCACCGGGTCGGCGACACACGTGCGTCAGAGCCCTTCAGCGGGTCTTGCCGCGCCTGGGGGCGGGCCCGTTCTGCTGCCGGTGCGCAGCGACCCCGGCCTCTACAGGCGCCGCGCTCTTGCCCGCCGCCTGCCGCCTCGTAGGGTCCAGCGTCGCCGACTGTGCGCGGGCCGCCGTGGTGTTCACCTTCGCCCGCGACGCGGCCGCCTCACCCAGCGGCCGGCGCAGCGCATCATTGGTGGCCTCCACCAGCCGTGAGCCCAGCTGCGGCGTGGGCCCCTTCTCCCACGAGGTGTCTCCCATGAGGCGGGTCAGGTGCTCGCGCACTGGCTTGCCCTCGGTCTCCATCTCCGCCATCCGTGCGGCCACCAGGGGCCACTGGCGGTTCGAGAGCATCAGCGTCGCTTCCCGCTCGCGGCCCGGCATCGCTTCCATCACCCAGCGGCCGTTGAGGCTGTTGAGCTTGGCCATCCCGGCGTCGAGGCTGACCTGGAGTCCTTCGAGCGCGTTGTCCGTCAGTCCGGTCAACACCTCGATGCCGCCCGGCGCAGCAACCGGGCGAGGCTTACGACAGGGAGAGCGTTGCCTGATGCAGTACCAGGGCGTGTGTCGAATGTGCTGTTCGCCGACGTGACGCCGTCGGCGAGTGATCCAAAATCACGTGCAACCTGCGCCCACTCATGCTGGGATCATTCGTTATGAATGTTCATTTCCTCAATGACGCCGACTTGACGGACAGGATGGAGCAGAATCTGGCGGAACATGCCTGTCACCTGCATCGAAGCATGAGCGGTGCGACCATTACAGAGACTGATGACCTTCTAGTCGCCGACAGCAGCCTGGACGACGACACTTTCAACATCGTTGCCGCAGCCCGCTTCACCGTCACCACCGCTTCGGCACGTATCACCGAGATCGCCCGGACACTGGCTCGCACCGGCCGCCGCTTCTCCTGGTGGGTGGGGCCCGCCTCGAGGCCACCGGACCTCACCGCCCGCCTGACGGCGGCTGGTCTGCCGGCGTCCGAACGCGAGACGGCCATGTGGGCCGAGCTGGACGACACCCTGCCACTGCCCGCCGCCCAAGGACTGGACATCCAGACGGTGGCCACGCCCGAACAGCTCGCCGACTACGCCGCGGTTCTCGCCGCGAACTGGACCCCGCCTGCTGACACCGTCCGCCGCTTCTTCACCCAGGCCGCCCCGCAGGCCCTGGCCGCGCACTGTCCGGCCCGTTACCTGGTCGGCTACGTAGACGGCCGTCCGGTCTGCTCGGCCGAAGTGTTTCATCACGCGGGGGTTGCCGGGATCTACAACATCTGCACCCTGGCCGCCCACCGCCGGCGCGGCTACGGCGGTGCCATCACACTTGCCGCACTCCACACGGCCCGCGACCGAAACCACCACATCGCGGTCCTGCAGGCGTCCACCGACGGCGAGCCCGTCTACCGCCGCCTGGGATTCCGCTCCTGCGGCCAGTTCACCGAACACACCATCAACCCCTGAACACCCCGAACTCCACAAGCCACTGCATTGCACTTGGTCGGGCTGATCGTCTGGTAGATCTCTCGTGCGACGTAGCGTTTGAGGCAGCGGATGGCTTCACGGCGGGTCTTGCCCTCGGCGGTGCGGCGCTCTACGTAGTCGCGGGTGCGGGTGTCCCAGCGCAGGCGGGCCGGCACGATGGTGTAGGGGGCGGAGTTGGCCTGACGGTCGCCGCCTCGGTTGAGTCAGCGTCTCTGGGTCTTGCCCGAGGATGCCTCGACCGGGCTGAAGCCGCAGAATGCGGCGAAGGATGCCTCGTTGGTCGCCATTGGCGTTGCTTCTTTTGGGGGGAAAGCCGTGCCGTCCTACTCATCCGGCCTTGCCAGAGGGCGGCATGCGGTGTTCGTCGTCTGTCTGCTCGCGCTCGCGCTCGCGGGATGCAATCCGCATATGTATGACGAAGTGCCCGCACTGCATGACGCGAGGCGGGCAGAAGTGTTGGGGTCATGGATCGGCTATGACCGGACGAACGTTGTCTTCTGGCCTGATGGGAAAGTCAACATCCGTCTCCTGGATGGACAGGAATGGGATTTCGATGACAGGTGGCGCCTGTCGGGCACGGGAACCTGGAAGCTGACTGATCAGCGGACCGGGTGGAACGATGGCCAGCATGTCCAGCTGACTCTCACCTCTCGCACCGCGGTGGCGGCTCGTGCGCCGGAGCTGAACGAGCCGATTGACCCGCCGGCGGACCGCCCCCAGGCGCCCAAGACCTACACATGGACATTCGAGCTGGAGCGGGACGACAGGGATGCGCTCAAGCTCTACTTCTTCTTCGGCGACCCAGACTCGCGCAGCACATACATCTTGGAGAGAGAAGAGCCATAGTCCATTGCGTCACCGTCCGACCAAGGGACGCTGCTCCGGGGCGGAGGCAGGCCATGTGCACTGGTCTCATCTGCCCCCTCAGACATGGGTCCGTCTCGATGCCGCTGAACGGAGGAGGTACTGGTGGCGGACCGCCCCTCACGACCGAGGGCGTCCTGCGATTCCTTCCCAACCACAGCCCTACTCCAACTCCCATCCCGTCCGCCGTCGACCCACACACCGTGGAGCGGGCGTGGATCCTGGCGTCCATGTGGAGCGTGCCACTGTAGGAACCACTACGACCTGTAGTCGATGTCCTCGGGTAGATCCGGGTCGAGTGTGCCGTTCCCGAGCATCGCCTGGACGGCGACCGGGCGTGCGCAGCCTGCCTCTGGTGCGCCCATCGATGGTGACGGCCCTTCGCAGGCGAAATCACCTCGGCGCCCAGGGGACAGGGGCGGTACCTTGCCGCCATGTGCATCTCGACAGGTGAGGCCGCGTTCTCCGGCACGATCGTGTACTGCGGACGGCAGCACCACCCCGTGCACGGCCTCATCCACGTCCTGGGCTACCAGAACACGGCCGTCAATCTGGCGGACGGCCCGAACGCCATGCTGCTGCACCTACCCGCACGGCAGCTCACCCCCCGGCACTTCCTCTCCGCCGGACGCACCGACGACGTCCTGCACCGCATGGTCGCCGCCGTCGAACCCCTCGCCGCCGCAGCCGACGGCATCGCGTGGATGAGCACGGAACCACAGTCCGTCCAGGTCTTCGACCACGACGTCTACACAGTGCTCCTGGCCTCCGACCCCACCGCGGTCCCCGCCGCACTCCGGCACGTGCCGCCGCACCGGCGTCCACAACTCGACCCGCGCCTCCTGCACTTCTACTCCGACCACTTCCCCGACCACACCATCGCCGTCTGCTGCTTCGACAACGCCGACACGCAACGCGCCAGGCCCCTGCTCCTGTGGTACCCGCCCCTCGACCCCGACGAGCTGACTGTGCCGGCACTGGACAGCCACACCGGGGCAGCGCCGGATCTCGACATCTCCGTGCCCGTGGACCACTGGGTCCTGCTCTCCACCGACCAGGCCCCCTCCGGCTGGGGCGAATCCGTCGACTACCCGAGGAACATGCGCCACAGCCTGCGCACTTTCCTCCCCGCCACCGTCCTGGGCCGGTACTACGGCCCCGAACAGGCCCTGCTCAATGGAGACTTCACCATCAGCCACCATGACCTTCTCACCGGCGACCTCGACCGCATCGAACGCCTGCAACCGACCCGCCACTGAAAGGCGGCGCGCGTACAGGCAGTGATCCATGACCGCCTCGCAGATGCCCGCTGGCCGCAGGAGTGCCGCTATCTCATGCGGTTCTGGCGGCAACCGTGCATGTCGTACCAGGAGGTGTCGAGGGAACAGCTCGGTCTCTACGTCCGCAAGCCGAAGCCGGATGTGCCCGGTGGTGCGAGATCGTGGTTTCATGGTCGCCTCAGACCGCAACAGCCGAGGCCTTCGTGGGTGACGTGGGCGGTGAGCTTTTCCAACGCCGAGATGCCGCCTCAGGCTGCCCGAGATCCCCCTCGTGCTCGGAGACGGCGACAACCTGCCGCTTGCGTCCGACTCCGTCGACATCCTCACCTACGCCCAAGCCTGGCACTGGACCGACCAGCGCAAATCTGTCCTGGGAGCTCTCCGAGTACTTCGCTGCGAGGGTGCGCTCGCCCTTTGGTGGAACGACTCGGACAGCACGGTCTCCTGGATTGCCGACCAGGACGCCCGTCTCCGCCGCCTCTTCGGTGCCGACGACAGCGAACCCGATCCCATGGCCCGATTCCGCAGCCTCCCCCCGAACTCAAGTTCACTACCCGTCAGGTGCCGTGGGCCCGAAGCGTCCCGCTCGATTCACACCTCGCGAACCTCGCCAGCTACTCCGACTTCCTGGTCCTCGGAGAGAAGGCCACCAAGGCGCTCCTGGCCGCTGAGCGCGACCTCCTGACTGGAACCTTCCCCAGCGGGACGGTCGAGGAGCGCTACGTCGCCAGCTTGGCTGTTGCTCGCTGCTGACGCCGCACTACGACACAGATCTGCCCCGGGTTCGGATTGAACCTTCCAACGTCGAGCCCAACCCGGGTCTTCTGGGTATCCCGACGGAGCAGCCGGCCGAACTACGCAGGCGCGCGAGGTTCAGTCGGCCGCGCCGCAGACCCGCAGTCCCACGGGTGTTCCACACGGGAGATGGCCGTGGGTGGCGACCACGCCCTTGCCGGTTCCGTTGTCGACGGCGTACGCGAGGAAGCTGGAGGCCAGCGAATCGGCGGGGGGATGGCCGTAGGTGTAGGCGTACTCGATTTCGCGGTACGGGTAGCCGCTCGACTCGAGGCGGTCCAGGTCGGGGGCGTGCCCGTCCAGATTGAGACGGTGCAGCCCCTTCGGCCGCTCTGGAGCGGAGGCGGCGCGCAGCTCGCTGTAGCCGATCGCGCCCTGTGTGCGGGCCACGGTGGCGAGGACCTGCTCCGTCGAGTCGAGCTCGCAGCGCAGTACCGGCGTGCTTCGGACCGTGCGGTTGACGCAGTCGTCCGACGACGCGGGTGGTTCGTCCGCGCCGCCCAGGACATGGCTGATCAGGGCGGAGCGGGTGCCGGAGCCAGAGGTGCGGCTGACCAGGACGACGGGCAGGTCGGGGCCGTCGAGCTGCGACCAGTTACGGATCTCGCCCCGGTAGATGCGGCGTACGTCGGCCACGGACAGGTTCGTCAGGCGCACGTCGTCGTGCACAACCAGCGTGAACAGGGAGACCGCGATGCGGCTCTCGCTGAGCTGGGTGTAGCTCGCCGGGCGCGGGCCGTCCGAGAAGGCGATCACCGGCGCGCCCTCCTGGTGCCGGCCCCCGGACAGGGCAAGTTCACGTACTCCGGTGCGGCTGCCGTAGGTGGCGACCGTGATGTCCGGCTTTCCGCCGCAGTGGTCCCGGTACTTCTGTGCCAGTTCGTTCATCACCGGCGCGAACGCCGTCGAACCGGTGAGCCTGAGGCTGCCCGTCTCGCAGTCGTCGGGCAGCGGGCCCGGCACAACGAGCGGCAGGGTGGCCGCCGCGATCAGCGCGAGGCCGAGGACGACGGTGGTCCAGCGGGCCTGCTTGCTGAACACCGGTGGCTTCTCATCGGGCGTCAGGCTGTGGTTCTCGTGGAGCGTGCCGTCCTTGATGTCGCCGGTGACGACGACCGGAGCGCCCTCCTCGCCGCCCGTCAGGAGCACAAGGATCTTGTAGTAGGCACCCGGCTTGAGCGGGACGCGCGGGATGCGCAGGGTGCTCGGGCCCGCGACGAACAGGCCGGGCTGGTTCTCGAAGTAGCCCATCAGATTGGCATGTTCATCGGGCAGCGTGACGTCCTGCGCCTGAATGCGCCGCCCCGGGAACTCCGCAGTGAGCCCGTACTGCGCCGAAGGGTCGATGTAGTCGGATTCTTCGACGTGCCGCGATCCGTCGTTCTCGATGCGCAGCAGGACGAGGGTGGCGTCGCGCATCGTGGGCAGGTCGTTGAAGAGGCCGAGGCGCGGGTCCACCCCGCCTGCCTGGCCGTTGTGGCCTATCGCGATGTCCATCTGCTTGCGGAAGCCGATGCGTCTGCTGCGCCGGGCCCGCCGGTCGGCGATGAACGGCGTGACGATGGAGACGACGCCAAGCACCAGGCCGGCGGCCGTGAAGGTGATTTCGAGCCATCCCACGAGGCCGACAGTACGGACCCGCCGGGCGATTCGGCGGGGTCAGCGGCGATCGTCTCCGACTGTTCGTCAGTTGTTCAGGTACGACGTGCGGGTGACACCGGATCGCGGTGAGACAGGCAGTCGGCCCCGACGCAGTATCAGGACGCCGCCCTGGGTGTCGAGCCGAACCGTATGTGCGGCAAGTCGCCGTCTGGCAGGCCTGTTGAAGACAAAGGGTTACTTCGGGTACCCCGCATTGAAGGCACTTGTGGGCCATGAAAGACGCTCGTCGGCCCGACGCCGGGCAACTCGACGCGCACGCCTATGACAAGGCGGGCCACCCGCACAAGGAAAGCGACTCTCTCCGGCCCGGTCAGCCGTACATCGCCACGCTGTAGAGGGCCGCGAGCGCGTCGTCGATGGGATGAGGCTGCGGCTTGCCCGAGGAGTCGACCCTGTTCCACCTCTGGAGGTTCACCGCGACGGCCATCTGTCGCTTGCCGTCGGCACGGGTCATGGCCAGTGCTCCACCACCCCAGACCGTGCCGCCGTGGCCCCAGAAGGTGCCCTGCCCGGGAGTCTCCATCGGGTGCAGGCCGAGGCCGTAGTCGATCGTCTTTCCTTCTTGGGAGACGACCGGGACGGTGCGTTGCATCTGCGCCAGCGACGACGGGCTGACGATCTCGCCGGCCAGGAGTTTGCGGAAGAAGCGGTTGAGGTCCGTGACGGTCGATATCAGCGAGGCCGCCGGCCCCACCCATGACATGTCGTAGACGCTGTAGTCGCGCGGGGGGTCGATCATGCCGAACCATGCCTCGTAGATCCGCGAGTGCGGCCCGTTGACGTACGGTTCGGTGGGGAGTTCGGTGTCCCGGAGTCCGGCGCGCTCGATGACGTTCCGGGTAATGTACCGCTCGGCCGTTGTGCCGGTTACCTGTTCCAGAAGTTCGCCGAGGATCAGGTAGTTGGTGTTGGAGTACACCCCCGGAGTGCCGCCCGGGGCGCCGACGGCAGGTGCGGTGACCCCCACCTCGATTAGCTCGGTGGCGTGAAACCGCGTGAGCCGGTTGTCGTCCAGGCTCCGGGGCCCGGTGTCCGCGAGGGCGGGAAACGCCTTGAGGGAGGGGTAGGCACAAGGGAGGTACTCGGCGAGGCCGCTGGTGTGGTTGATCAGCATCCGGACTGTGATCGCGTCACCGCGTTCTCCGGGAACCAGCCTCGGAAGGTACCGGCCGATCGGTGTGTCGAGACCGATCCGGCCGCTCTCGACTTGCTGCAGAACCGCGGCGGCGGTGAAGGTCTTGGTGATGCTGCCGACTCGGTGCCGCATGTCGGCGGTGATGGGGCGACCGGTGGCGACATCGGCGACCCCGGCGGCGCCGCGCCAGACCTGGTCGCCGTCACGCACCTCGGCGAACAGGCCCGGCATCCCTGCGCGGTGGACGTCTTCCATGGCGGCGCTCAGCTCCGCGGGATCCAGTGGGTTCCTCACAGCATGCGTCCTTTCGTATTCCCCGGGGTGAGCTTCACGTCGGTCGCCCGACCCGGGTAACAGGGCACGAGTGGCACGCCGACCAGCCTGCTGCCGGGCCCCTCGGCACGCTCATGTCCTCATTATGCACGCGGTGCGTGCAACGCCAAGTGCATAAGATAGGCTGAGAACCGGCGAGAGGAGTGAGATGGCAGGCCGAAGGCGCTGGTCGACCGAGGAGATCCTGGATGCGGCGGCGGAACTGCTGCGCACGAGCGACGCGGAGTCGTTCAGCGTTCGCAAGCTCGCCGCGACCCTCGGAACCGATTCCTCCAGCCTCTACCGGCATTTCCGCAGCAAGACAGAACTGCTGCGGGCGGTCGCCGACCGGATCCTCCTGGCCGCCATGGACGGCTACCGCCCCGAGGGCGACTGGAAGCAGCGCATCACCGCCCTGGCTCTGCGCGTGAGAGAGGCCTTCGGCCGGCAGCCCCAGCTCGCCGCGATCTGGGGACGCTATGCATCAGGCGGCACCGGTTCCCGGATGGTCATGGAGGAGGTGCTGCAGGCCCTGCGAGCGTCGGGACTGCCCGACGAGGAGATCCCGGCGCGCTACCACCGGATCGCGGTCCTGATCGCCGCGTTGATCGCCTCCGAGGCCGGGGGCAGCACCATCGCCCCCGAGGAGCACGAACAGGGCATGGAGCTGTTCCGGGTTGCGGTACTGGGCGCCGACCCCGAACGCTTCCCCGCCCTGGCCCACTTCGCCCGCGACGTCCGCCCCCTCGGGGCAGACCGCCGCGCCGCGTTCGACGAGATCCTCGCCGCCCAACTCGCCCACATCGAGGACACAATCCGCCGCCGACCGCCTGAACAGCGGTGACGCGCCGACCGCTTGAGCCCGCCAAGGTCCCTTGATCCCGACAGCTCAGCGCACGCATAATCGGTTGCCTGTCGGCGCTGCTGGTGGATGCAATGTCCGGCATGGTCACCCAGGTCCGCCCGCTACGGCGAGATGAGATGAACGCGTACTACCGGGCCTTGCCACTCCGCGATCCGGACACACTGCAGCCGAATCGTCCGAATCGTCACTCGGGAGACGCCAGCGCATGAATACGCCACCATCGCCACCTGGAGCGGAGCGGACTGACGGATCATCCGTGCGGATCGGCGGTCTCGTTCCGCTCACTCGGCCTGGCTGGGTCGGGGCAGGCCGGCACTTGCTCGCTGGACTCGAGTTGGCCGTTCGCGAAGTCAATGACGCCGGCGGGATCGTCGGAAGACCACTGGAGTTGGTGGTCCGAGACACCGCGGCCGATCCGCAGAGGGCCGCGGCGGCCGTAGAGGAATTGGCTCGCCTGGGCGTGGCTGCCTTGGCTGGGGAATATCACAGCGTCGTCGCTCGCGCCGCCGCCACCAGAGCCGACGCCCTCGGTCTGCCGTTCCTCTGCTCGTCAGCGGTTCTCGACGCGCTCACCGAGCAGCCGACGCGATGGGTCGCGCGCCTGGCCCCGGCGCAGTCCCGCGGCTGGCAGACCTACGCAGACTTCCTCCTCAGCGCGGGCCACAGTCGCATCGCCGTAGCAGCCGATTCGAGTGTCTACTGGGCATCCGGGACCCGCATTCTGCGGGACTACCTCGCTCCACACGGGTGCACCGTCATCGAACTCGACATGCGTGCGCTCGCCCCCGCGGCCGTGCCCGACGAACTCGCCGGCAATCGCGCGACAGCCCTCCTTCTTCTGGTCGGCCACCCGGAGCCGGCCGTGTCGATCGTCAAGTCCGTCCGCCGCGACCAGCGCCTCGCCGAGATCATGATCGGTGCCCCGGCCGGGCAACCGGAGTCCACCGAGTGGGCGACGCTGCTGGGCGACGACGGCGCCGCGATCCCGTTCCTGCGCTACCTGCCCGAGCGCCTCAGCCCACTCGGTGCACGAGTCGAGACGGCCCTGCGTGAGCGGCTGGCCGAAGCGCCCTCCTTCGTCGCCTTCGAGGGCTACGACACGATCACCGTCCTCGCCGACGTGCTGCGTTCTCACGGCACGGACCGGGCGCGCGCTGCCGAATCCTGGCCGCAGGTTGCAGTCGAAGGCACCCGCGGGCAGATCCAGTTCTCCCGCACGCCGGGCATCAACGTGTGGCAATGGGCTGGGACGCCCATCCAAGTCGTTGATCGAGACCCGGCGGAACCCGATCGCTTTCGGATCCTCCACACCAACTGAGCGAGCACGGAGGTGACTCGAGATCAAGCTCAGCGCCAACCACGATTCCATTGATCCCGAACGCCGTAGAGTCGACCTTCCGTCCGGCCCGTAGACAGCGCTTTCCGTCGGCTGATAGGGCATGTTCATGACTCCGAACCGCCGTACGTTCCTGATCGCCGCGGCCGTGGCTGCCGGCGCGGCTTCCTCGCTCACCGTCCCCGGTCCGGCGACCGCCGCGCCTCAGGCCGACGAGTACGACACGCTGCGGCAGCGCTGGCTGGAGATCGCCCTCGGTGCCGGCTACGACGCGACCGCCGAGCCCTACGCATCCCGGCTGCGAGAGACCGGCGCCCTCGCGAGCGACTTCCGCGCCACCATGGCGCCCGCCGCGAACTCCCTGTGGCCCGGCTATGCCTTCGACCCGCCCGCCGGCATCACCCAGAGCTACAGCAGGCTGTGGACAATGGCCCAGGCCTATGCACAGCAGGGCACCGGCCTGACCGGCGACGCCGGGCTCCTCGCGGACATCCTGCGCGGCCTCGACCACCTCACGGCCACGGTCTACAACTCCTCGACCACCCGCTACGGCAACTGGTGGGAGTGGCAGATCGGCAGCCCGCGCCTTCTGATGGACATCGTGGCCACGCTGTACGACCACCTCACCGACGCCCAGCGCGGTGCCGCCTTCGCCGCCGTCGACCACTTCGTCCCCGACTCCATGCTCGGCGACTACACCGGCACCTCCACCGGCGCCAACCGAGTCGACCTGTGCCGCTCCGTGGCGCTGCGCGGCATCCTCGGCCGGGCCCCGGAGAAGATCGCGCTCGCCCGCGACGCGCTCTCGCCGGTCTTCCCGTACGTCACCAAGGGCGACGGGCTGTACACCGACGGATCGTTCATCCAGCACACCTGGATCGCATACTCAGGCACCTACGGACAGGTCATGCTCGACGGGCTCGGGCGACTCTTCGCGCTGCTCGCCGGGTCGACCTGGGCCGTCAGCGACCCGGGCCGCCAGATCATCCTCGACAGCGTCGAGCACGCCTACGCCCCGCTGATCTTCGACGGCCTGGTGATGGACAGCGTCAACGGCCGTGCCATCAGCCGGGGTTATCTGCTGAGCGACGACCAGCACATCATGCGCAGCGACCACTTCCACGGGCAGGGCATCATCGCCGCGATGGCGCTGCTCGCGGGTGGCGCGAGCGCGGCCGAGCGCGAGCGCTGGTACGGGCGCATCAAGGGCTGGATCGCCCGGGACACGGTCACCCCGCTCCTCAGCGCGCCGCAGTTCGGCGTCGCGGACCTGTCCCGGCTGCACGCGGTCGCCGACTCGGCGGTCGCGGCGGCTCCGGAACCCGTCGAGCACCGCCTCTTCGCCGCCATGGACCGCGCCGTCCACCGCAGGCCCGCCTTCGCCGCGAACATCTCGATGTCCTCCGAGCGGATCGCGTACTACGAGTGCGGAAACGGCGAGAACCCGCGCGGCTGGCACACCGGCGCCGGGATGCTCACCTGGTGGGCCACGGGCGCCCGCAGCGACCAGTACACGGACTGGTTCTGGCCGACCGTCGACTGGTACCGGCTACCCGGAACCACCGTCTCCACCAAGCGACTTGCCGACCTGGCGGGCGGCGAGTGGGGCGCGTCCCGGCCCGCCGTGCAGTGGGTCGGCGGCGTCGCCGACGGCGAGTTCGCCGCCCTGGGCCAGCACGTCAAGGGCCTCGGCTCCACGCTTCAGGCCCGCAAGGCGTGGTTCTGCGCCGACGACGCGATCGTCTGCCTCGGGGCCGGAATCACCGCCACGGACGGCGTGCCCGTCGAGACGATCGTCGACAACCGAAACCTCGGCGAGGGCGGCACCCAGGCCTTCGCCCTCGACGACCGGCCGCGGCCCCGCTGGGCCCACCTCGAAGGGCACGGAGGCTGGGTCCTGCCGGGCGGCGCCGAACTGCGCACTCTGCGGGAGGACCGCACCGGCGCCTGGTCCGACATCAACACCACCAGCTCCGCCGAGCGCCGCACCCGCCGCTGGCAGACCCTGTGGCTCGACCACGGCACCGACCCGGTGGCGGGTTCGTACGCCTACGTCCTGATGCCGGGCGCCACCCGACGCGCCGTGGCCGAGCGCGCGGCCGAGCGCGACTGGCTGCGGATCCTCGCGAACGACAGCACCCGCCAGGCCGTCGCCATCGACCGCCTCGGGCTGACCGCCGCCACGTTCTGGCAGGCCGGCACGGCGGGCCCGCTCGCCGTCTCCGCGCCCGCCGCGGTCCTGTTGCGCCGTCGGGGGCGCAGCGCCACGCTGTGCGTCAGCGAGCCGCGCCGCTCCGGCGCCCCGGTGGAGGTCGTCTGGGACCGGCCGGTGCGTCGCGTCGTCGAGAGCGATCCGTCCGTTCAGGTCCTGGAAACCGGCCGTAGGCTGCGGCTCAGGGTCAGCCCGGGGACGGCGTGCGAAAACCATCGGTGCGAGGTGACTCTCAGTTGACGAACGGCAGGACGCGATTCAGGCCGGCCGCTGCGTTCGAGGCGAGCGCGTCGAAGATCTCGCGCGCGCAGGGTTAACTTTACGCCTCGTATGCCGAGTTGGCTGAGCACCAGCAGTGTGCTGTACGGAACGAGAAGCCACGTCGTGCCGCTGCCAACTCGGCCAGAGGCAGGACCCGGGCCCGGTGTGACGAGCGTCTTCTTCACCGCGTAGCCAGCAGCCCCCGTTTCGCTGGGCCATCGGCACATCCGTGTTGGGAGCGGCCGGGGTGGAGACGGGCGGGTGCCCCGCGCCGGAACGCCCATTCAGCGTATATTGGGGGAAAAGGCGGATGTATTGACATCAAAAGGTCGATCCCGCCTTTCGTGGCGCCTGAGAACCAACTCACCGGATCCGCCCCCCGGAGGGGCTTGAGTCGTACCCGACCCGTCCGGAGGAGGACGCGATGAGGGACGTGGCGAGCAAACGGGACGTGGACGAGCGTCCCGTGGTCACCGAGCGGGTCGTGACACTCACAGTCAATGGCCGGTCGTACACCCTGCGCCTGGACACCCGGGTCACCTTGCTGGACGCCCTGCGGGACCGGCTGGGCCTGGTGGGCACGAAGAAGGGCTGCGACCAGGGTGCCTGCGGCGCGTGCACGGTCCACCTGGACGGTAGGAGAGTGCTGTCCTGCCTGACCCTGGCGGCGCAGGCCGAGGGCCGGGCGATCACCACCATCGAGGGCGTCTCCGGCGCCGACGGGCCGCATCCGGTGCAGAAGGCGTTCATGGAGCACGACGGCTTCCAGTGCGGCTTCTGCACGCCGGGGCAGATCATGTCCGCGGTGGCGCTGATGGCCGAGGGCCGGGCCGGATCCGACGAGGAGATCCGGGAGTTCATGAGCGGCAACCTGTGCCGCTGCGGTGCCTATCCCAACATCGTGGCCGCGATACGCGAGGCGGCGTCCGGGGGAGGTCCCGATGCGCGGCTTTGACTACGTACGGGCCACCGACACCCAGGAGGCGGTACAGCTGCTGGCGGACGACCCGGCTGCGTCCTGCCTGGCGGGCGGCACGACGCAGCTCGACCTGATGAAGGACGGGGTCCTGGAGCCGCCGCGGTTGATCGACATCACCCGGCTCCCGCTGCACGGCATCGAGCGCCGCGGCGAGTCCCTCCACGTGGGGGCGCTCTCCAGCATGGAGGAGCTGGCCGCCGACGCCACGGTGGTCGAGCGGCTGCCCATGGTGCGGGAGTCCCTGCTGCTGGGCGCGTCGGTGCAGCTGCGGAACATGGCCACCATCGGGGGCAACCTGCTGCAGCGCACCCGCTGCCGCTACTTCCGCGACCCGACGGTCGTCGAGTGCAACAAGCGCACGCCGGGCTCCGGCTGTGCCGCGGTGGAGGGCGTGGCGCGTATGCACGCCGTGCTCGGCGTGAGCGAGCGGTGCATCGCGCTGCACGCCTCCGACCTCGCCGTCGCCTTGGTGGCGCTCGACGCGGTCGTGCACATCCAGGGGGTGTCGAGGCGTCGGACCGTCCCGCTGACGGAGTTCTACCTGACGGCCGACGAGAGCCCCGCGCGCGAGAACGTCCTGGAGCACGCCGAGCTGATCACCGAGGTCGAGATCCCGCTGCCGCCGCCGGCCGCCCGGTCGGGCTACCTCAAGGTCCGCGACCGGATGTCGTACGAGTTCGCCCTCACCTCGGCCGCGGTGCTGCTCGTCGTGGACGACGGCACGATCCGCCAGGCCCGGGTCGGGCTGGGCGGGGTGGGGTCGAAGCCCTGGCGGGCCTACGAGGCCGAGCACGTGCTGACCGACGCGCCGGCCACGACGGCCACGTTCCAGGACGCGGCCGAGGCCACGATGCGCGAGGCCTGGACCGTCCCGGGTACGGCGTTCAAGGTGCCGCTCGCCCGGCGCACACTGATGCGCCAACTGCAGACAGTGTCGGGAGTGACCGCATGAGCACCGTCGAGAGCAGGCCGCTGGTCGGCGCGGGCATCAGCCGGGTCGACGGCCCGCGCAAGGTCACCGGCACCGCCCCGTACCCCATGGACTTCAGCGTCCCCGGCCAGGCCTACGGCGCCGTGGTGCAGAGCACCATCGCCGCGGGCCGGATCGTCCGCATGCACACCGAGGCCGCCGAGAGCTCCCCGGGCGTGATCTCCGTACTCACCCACGAGAACGCCCCGGAGGTCGCAACGGGACCGACGACGGTGCTCGGGGGGCCGACGCCCGCACCACTGCGGAGCGATCGGATCCTCCACCACGGACAGCACATCGCCTTCGTGGTGGCCGAGACCCCGGAGCAGGCCGCCGCCGCGGCACGCCTGGTACGAGCCGACTACGAGGCCGCGGAGCCGCTGCTGGACCTCCAGGACCCCCGGGCCGAGCAACTCGTCGACCCGTGGAGGATGGACCACTCGCGCGGCGACGCCGCCGCGGCACTGGAGACCGCGGAGGTGACCCTCAGCGCCACGTACACCACGGCGGACAACACCCACAACCCGCTCGGGCTGTTCGCCACCCTCGCCGTGTGGGAGGGCGACACCCTCACCGTCCACGACACCAGCCAGTGGCCGTCGATGGTCCGCACCACCCTCGCCATGGTCTTCGGTATCCCCGAGAGTTCCGTGCGGGTCCTGGTGCCCTATGTCGGCGGGGGCTTCGGCGCCGGACTGCGCGTGTGGCCGCACGTGATCCTGACCGCCATGGCCGCCCGGGTGCTGAACCGCCCGGTCAAGCTGGTCCTGACCCGACCGCAGATGTTCACCTCGGTCGGGCACCGCCCCAGCGGCGTGCAGTGGCTCGGTGTCGGTGCCACGCGCGACGGCGAACTGGTCGCCCTCGATCACCGCAGCCTCAGCTCCCTGAGCATGGAGGGCGACGACTTCGAGCCGTTCGCCTCGGCAACCGCCTTCGCCTACCGGTGCCCCAACGTGATCACGCGGGACCGGCAGGCGCGGATCAACGTCTCCGCACCGACGTCCATGCGCGCCCCGGCCGAGGCGCAGGGCAACTTCGCGCTGGAGTCGGCGCTCGACGAACTGGCCTGCGCCCTGCGCATGGACCCCCTGGAGCTGCGGTTGCGCAACTACACGGACGTCGATCCGCGCAACGGGATGCCCTGGTCCGGCAAGGCGCTCCTGGAGTGCTACGAGGCCGGTGCCCGGCGCTTCGGCTGGTCCGACCGGAGCCCCGAGCCGCGCTCCATGCGCGACGGGAACTGGCTCGTCGGCTACGGCATGGCGAGCGCGCTGTTCCCCTACTTCGCGCAGCCCTGCGCGGCGCAGGCCACCGTCAACGGCGACGGCAGCGCGCTGGTGCGCAGTGCGGCGACCGACATCGGCACCGGCACGTACACTGTGATGACCCAACTGGCCGCCGAGGAACTGGGTCTGCCTCTGGACCTGGTCCGCTTCGACCTGGGCGACTCGGACATGCCCAACTCGATGATGGCGGGCGGCTCCGGCCTGACCGGTGCGCTGGGCAACGCCGTGCACGACGCCTGCCGGCGGCTGGTGCGCTCAGTCGCGGAACTCGCGCGTGGCGACGCCGACTCGCCCCTGCTGGGGGCGTCCCCGGACGATGTGGAGTCCACCGGTGGGCGGGTCCACCTCGCAGGCTGCCCGGACCGCGGGGAGTCGTACGTCGACATCCTCGCCCGGCACGGACTGTCCGAGCTCACTGCGAACGGGAGCAGCACTCCCCCGGTCGCCGCCGATCTGGGCATGTCTCTCGCCGGCGCGTACGGCGCGAAGTTCGTGGAGGTCCGGGTCGACGCCGACCTCGGCCTCGTCCGGGTCGCACGGGTGGTCTCCGCGATCGACGGTGGCCGCATCCTCAACGCGAAGACGGCCAGGAGCCAGATCATCGGCGGGACGGTCGGCGGCATCGGCATGGCCCTGTACGAGGACACCGTCACCGACCCGCGCACCGGGCGCGTCGCCAACGGTACGCTCGCCGACTACCTCGTCGCCGTGAACGCCGACGTACCCGAGCTCGACGTGGTCTTCGTCGGCGAGCCCGACCGCGGCACCGCGACCGGCACCAAGGGCGTGGGCGAGGTCGGCCTGGTCGGCATCGCGCCCGCGATCTCCAACGCCGTGTACCACGCCACCGGAAAACGCCTCCGCGAACTGCCGATCACCCTCGACGCCCTCCTCTGAGCCACCGCCGCCGGCTGCCGGTACGTCAGTCGGCCGAGCGCTTCCGTGATGGCTACGGCCGCTGACGGAGTCGTGTCGGCTCTTCGTGGCGATAGGGGCCGTCACGCAGACGGGACCGGAGCCTCCGGCGTGACGGGAAGCGTCCGTCCCAGGCGGGCGAGTGGGGACAGGGCCATCAGTGCCGGCGACAGCAGCATGCCTGCGGCTGTTACCAGGAGGCTGGTGCGCGTCCCCCACACTTCTGCGAGAAAGCCGCCGAGCAGCGAGCCGAGCGGGGTCAGGCCCATGCCGACAAAGTTGATCGTCGCGGCCGCGCGGCCTTGCATCCCGTTCGGAGTGAGGGTCTGCCGGACGGCCATGACCGTGACATTCACCAGCTGGCTGAAGGTCCCGAAGACGAAGTTGACCGTGAGGAGCGCGGGAACCGTCACCGCAGAGGAGCCTTGCAGTGCGGGCACAAACAGGAACACGCCGTCGCCGAGTGCTGCCGCGGACACGAGTACAGCGCCATATCCGAAGCGGCTCGGCAGCCGGGCGGCCAGCAGCGAGCCCAGGAGCGCGCCCGGACCCGTCGCCGCGAGTGCCAGCCCAACGGCGGTGCCCGACAGGTGCAGGTCCCGTGGCAGGAGCAGCAGATAGACGGTCATCACAGCCGCGAAGAAGAACTGGAAGGCGGCTGATGCGAGGCACACAGTCCGCAGCGAGGTGTCGCCGGCGACAAAGCGGAGGCCCTCATGGATCCGCCGCCAGACCCGAGGAGGACGTTCCGAGCGTTCCGGGATGGATTCGCGGCGACCGATGCGTCGGATCGACAGGAACGACAGCGCGAAGAACACTGCGCTGGAGGCGGCGGCGATCGGCGCCGACAGCACAGACACCAACGCGCCGCCGAGGGCGGGACCGCCGATCTGCGCCGCGGACCGGCTGCCCTCGAGCGCGCTGTTGCCCCGCACCAACTGATCGCGTTTCACCAGCCGTACGAGAGATGCCTGGTATGCCACGTCGAAGAACACGGACAGAGCGCCGACGGCGAAGGCAACCACGAGCAGCGCCGGCAGGCCAAGCCAACCGAGGAGGCCCGCCACGGCGGCGCCGCCCAGGGCCAGGGCCCGACCGGCGTCCGTCAGCACCATCAGCGTGCGGGTCCGCCACCTGTCCACCCACGCGCCGGCGAAGAGCGACAGCAGCAGGACTGGCGCCTGCCCCACCGCGCGCAGGACGCCCAACTGGCCGGCACCGGCGTCGAGCGTCAGGACGGCGAAGAGCGGCAGAACCACCAGACTTGTGTGTTCGCCCAGTTGGGAGGCCGTCTGGCCCATCCAGAGCCTGCGGAAGTCGCCGTCCCGCCACAGGCTTGACGGAACAGATCGACCGGAATCGGATACAGCGGAGGAGGAGGACGGCACGGGGACCCCTCGGAGGACCGAAGACGAGACCCGCCAACCGGCACACGACAGGTACACCGACCAATTCAGGCAGCGGGAAAGGAAGGCTCGCTATGCCGCGCATCAAGGGCAGCACACGATGACAGGCCGCTCACGGCCTCAAACGTCAACGCGTGCTCGGACGACCGACCATGTCTTCGCTCCTCCTGAGTCACTCGCTGCGCAAACACTAGCTCCCGCTCGACAGGGCACGAAAGGCGATTAGGAGATCGTCTCAACTGGCTCGATCGCTGGGTTGGGTGCCGTGACGACGATGGTGAAGCGTCGGGTGCCGGGAGGGTTGTGGGAGTTGTTCCAGCGAGTGGTGCCGGCTGCTCCGGTGCGGCCGCAGGGCGACGGCCGACGGCGGTACGAAGCAGCCCTCATCTGCTACCGCCGATGCGCTCACCAGCGAACATGCTCATCAAAGGAGAACCCGACCTGATCGTGCGGCCCCACGGGTCGGGCGATGAGTTTCGCGGATGCCGGAAGTCCACACACGTGGGTTGCAGCTATTCGGCCGGCCCTTGCCGGGGGCTACGTCCCTGGGGATGCGAGAGAAGGGAAGAGCGGTATGTCGGTGATCGTTGCCGGTAAGTTGTATGTGGATCCCAAGGACAGGGACCGCTTCGTAGAGGGGCACCGCCCCATCGTGGAGGCGGCCCGCAGTCGCCCAGGCTGCCTCGACTTGTCCATCTCGCCCGACCCGATCGAGCCGGGCCGCGTGAACAACTTCGAGCACTGGGAGTCGCAGGAGGCCCTCGACGCCTTCCGCGCGGTGGCACCGCGCCCCTCCGTATCCGTCGGCATCAAGGACGACCAGGTACTCAAGCACGAGATCTCGCATACCGGGCCGCCCTTCGGCTGACGGGTTCCGCCGGAGACGTCGCGCCGCGGCCATCGCCGTCGGAGCCGCCTTGATCACGCTGGTCGATTACCGCGTCATGCTGAACGAGTGTCTCCCGGAGCCGTCCGCGTCTCCGGGAAGCACCTGTTCGCCGCAACCCACCGAAGAAATGGCTTGTCGGCGTTCGGATTCCCCGCCCAGGGTGCTGCGCATGGGTTCCCTTTGACAGTCCCCGTGCGGCCGCGTTGAGCTCGGCTCCGCCGTCGTGCGTTCTCATCCGTGCTTCCGCTCCTCCCGTGATACCGCCTGTCTGGCGTGCCGTGGAGGGATCTGGCGTGCGCAGATGCGTCCATCCACCCATGCCGATCGGCCCGGCCGAGAACAGGGGACTCCGTGCCTGCCTCACAGCTGTCTCTTCAGCACGTCACCCGCCGCTACGACGACCACGTCGTTCTGGACGACGCGTCCCTCAGCATCAAGCCCGGCGAGAGGGCCGGCATCATCGGGGACAACGTAGCCGGTAAATCCACCCTGTTGCGCCTGATCGCCGGGCAGGACCGGCCCGACAACAACGAGTTGACCGTGGTCGCGCTTGGCGGCTTGGGCTATCTCGCTCAGTCGCCGGCTCTGCCTCCCGAGGCCGGCGTCCAGGACGCGGTGGATGTGGCTCCTTCCGATCTGCGTGATCTGGAAGCGCGGATGCGCCACGCCGAAGCCGGAGGCTCAGGGCCGGTCACCATCTACGCCACGTACGCCACCTCGGTGTGCTGGCGGAGGCGTTCGAAGGAGCCTACGGCCAGCAACTGGCCCCGATGGACCTCGCGGTGGTCGACGAGGCCCACCGGACGTCGGGGTCGATGGGGAAGGCGTGGGCGGGCATCCACGACCAGCCCGTCATCCCGGGTCCGTGCTGTACAAGCTCAGCCTCGCGTCAGCGGTCTCCCGCGGCCTGCTCGCCCGTTACCAGATCATCGTGGTCGAACTCCTGGACCCGGTCGTCACCCCGGAACGGCTGAGGGGCGAGGACCGGCACAGTGAAGAGGTGCGGGGGAACGACTCGAGGCACTGTGATGGGAGCCCGGAGGGCCCTACCAGCGTGCGGTTCGGTCAGCGAACCGAGGCGAAGGGGGACGCCCGTGTGGTCGGCTGCGCGCCGGCTCTCGGGCGCCCGGGCATCTCCCGTACGCCACCGGTGGCCTCACCCGGTGAAGAGCTGCTTGGCCTTCAGGACGAGTTCGTAGAGGCCGTAGCACAGGGGCGCCCCCACCCACAGCCAGGAGAGGGTGATCAGTGCTCGCCGGTCAGGCGGGCTGCTCGCGTCGGCCATCGGCGGCCTCCTTCGGGGTGGGAATGTGGTGGCGGGGATGGACGGGCCGTACGAACTCGTTGGCGATGAACCCGATGACGAGCAGTCCGATCATGATCATGAAGGAGAGGCCGTAGAGGGACGGCCCGTGCTTGCCGGCCTCCTCCTGGCGGTCGGCGATCCAGTTCACGATCAGCGGGCCGAGGACGCCGGCGGTCGACCACGCGGTGAGCAGCCGGCCGTGGATCGCGCCGACCTCGTAGGTTCCGAACAGGTCCTTCAGATAGGCGGGGATCGTCGCGAACCCGCCGCCGTAGAAGGAGAGGATGACGAGCGCGCACAGAATGAACAGCGGCTTGGACGAGTCGCCGAACGACGCGATGAGCAGGTACATGAGCGCGCCGACGCCCAGGTAGACGCGGTAGATGTTCTTGCGTCCGATCAAGTCCGAGGTCGAGGACCAGCCGATGCGGCCGGCCATGTTGGCCGCCGACAGCAGGGCGACGAAGCCGGCGGCCGCGAACGCCGACACCGGGGTGGAGCTGTCCGCGAAGAAGTCCGTGATCATCGGGGCGGCCTTCTCCAGGATGCCGATGCCGGCCGTCACGTTCATGCAGAGCACGAGCCACAGGCACCAGAACTGCGGGGTGCGCACGGCACTGCGGGCGGAGACCTGGGCGCCGACGAAGGCACTCGGCCCGCTCTCGGCCGGCTTCCGGGCGCGCGGCACCCGCACCAACAGGACGCCCAGGGACATGAAGACGGCGTACGCCAGCCCGTGCACGAGGAAGGCGAGGGCGATCCCCGAGTGATCGGCGCCGAACGAATCCAGCATCTGCGCCGACCAGGGCGAGGCGATCAGCGCGCCGCCGCCGAAGCCCATGATGGCGATTCCGGTGGCCATGCCGGGCCGGTCCGGGAACCACTTGATCAAGGTGGAGACGGGCGAGATGTAGCCGATGCCCAGTCCGATGCCGCCGACGAATCCGTAGCCGAAGACGATCAGCCAGTACTGCTCGGTGTACGCCCCCAGGGCGGCGAGCAGGAAACCGGAGGAGAAGCAGACCAGGGCGACGGTCATCGCCCAGCGCGGTCCGTTGCGCTCCACGAGCGTGCCGCCGAACGCGGCGGACAGACCGAGCATCACGATGGCCAGCTGGAACGGCAGCGCGCTTTCGGTGCCGTCGAGGTGGAGCGCGGACTCCAGGGGCGGTTTGAACACGCTCCAGGCGTAGGCCTGGCCGATGGAGAGGTGGACCGACAGAGCGGCGGGCGGAACCAGCCAGCGGCTCCATCCCGGGGGAGCAACGGGAGGACTCATGATCCCGGACGGTACGAATCCCGCGCCTGGTTGAACACCATCCGGTCGACCGTATGCGGTAAGCGGTATCCATCGTGCGGCGAACGGTCCTTGGGGGCCGGGCGGATCTGATCGAATGATCAACGAGGGACCCTAGCGCGCGACCTTTCGATCATATGGCGATCGAGGCGTCCATATGGCTTGACCGAGGTCAGTCAGTCGGCCACCCTACGGTGAGGCACCACTCGGGGCGGAGACCCGTCGCACGACGCGCGCGGCCTGCCCCACCCCATGCCGCTCCCTCCTCAGAGAGGACCCCCATGCCCCACCGCCCCTCCGGCGCCCGCCTCGGCGCCGTGCTCGCCGGCGCAGTGGGAGTCGCGCTGGCCGCCACCGCCACCGCGTCCCCCGCCCTCGCCGACAGTGCCCCGCACGGGCATCGCTACTACCTCGACTGCTCCGCGGACGGCGGACCGGGCGACGGCAGCCACGCGCACCCCTGGACCTCCCTGGCTCAGGCCGGCGCGCATCGCTACGGCCCTGGCGACCAGTTGCGCGTCGCGCGCGGCACGACCTGCACCGGCACCCTCGCCCCGACCGGCGCCGGCTCCGCCGCCGCGCCCATCCGGATCGGCGCCTACGGCACCGGTGCGCTGCCGCATCTGGAGGGCGGTGGCCTGCACGACACAGTGCTGCTGCGCAACATGGAGTACGTCGAGGTCCGCGACCTGGAGATCACCAACTCCGGCGGCGCGCCCGGCACCGAACGCAATGGCGTACGGCTGGAGCTGGCCGACTACGGCATCGGCCACCACTACGTGCTCGCCGGCCTGGACGTGCACGCGGTGCGCGGCGGCGACTTCAAGACCCTCACCGGTTCCAGCGGCATCCAGATCGACGTCGCCGGCACGACGACCGCGAGCGCCTTCGACGACCTGCGGATCACGGGGAACCGCATCCGGGACGTGGACCGGGAGGGCATCTACTTCAAGTCGACGTTCTCCCGCCGCGACCTGGTGGGCGACCAGCAGGACCCCAAGGCCTACCCGGGCCCGTGGACGCCGAGCACCCGTGTCCGCATCGACCACAACACGCTGACGTCCATCGCCGGTGACGCGATGAAGCTCGACACCACCTCGGGGGCGGTCGTCGAGCACAACCGGGTGGACGGCTTCCAGCTGCGCTCCAAGGTCGCCAACGCCGGCATCTGGACGTTCAACACCGACGACACCCTCATCCAGTACAACGAGGTGTCCGGCGGCGGCAACAGCCTGGACGGCATGTCCTTCGACGCCGACGGCGCCTCGAACCACACCGTGTTCCAGTACAACTACAGCCACGACAACAAGGGCGGCTTCCTGCTGAACTGCCCGTACAGCGGCGCGAAGACCGTCGACGTCATCGCCCGCTACAACATCAGCCACAACGACGGCGCCCGGCTGCTGCAGAACTGCTGGGGCCCGATCCTGAACACGCAGATCTACAACAACACCTTCCTCAACAAGGAGGCCGTTCCCACCTACCTGGTGCAGGACGACGCCGGTTCGCCTGCCACCACCCGGCACGAACTGACGGTCCGCAACAACATCTTCGCCGGTCCGGGGGACACCGCCAGCGACTCCTACCGCTTCAAGAACCCGACGCCGGACCTGAACTTCGACCACAACGTCCTGTACGGCATCCCGGGCGGCGTGCCCGCCAACACCGACGGCAGCGGCACGAACCACGGCGGCAGTACCGCGGACCCGAAGCTGATCGCCGCCCTGGCAGGCGCCGACGCCGCCGACCCCCGTTCCCTCCGCGTCGCCCAGGGATCCTCCGCACTCGGCCTGGGCGTGCCCGTGCCGGACGCGGGCCGCCACGACTACTTCGGCTTCCCGATCCCGAAGCGGCACCCCGCCGCCGGCGCGTACCAGGGACCGCCGGTCCGCTGACCCGAAGGGCAGGCTCGCAGGCCGGTTCGCAGGCGCAGCTGGCCCTTTCGGCGAGGCCGCCATGGGCGGCGCAGGGGCGGAGCGCGGCGATGAACTCGTGGTGTCCGGCGGCCTACGCGTTCTCTCCCGCCGGTGTACGGGCGGCATACCAGAGGCGTCCACACACCGCTCCAGCCCAGGCGGGAGTGAACAATACGAGACAAGTCGGCAACTGGTCTTGCCAGGTTGGCCCGACTGTCGGAAAGCTGCAGGCGCCATCGATCAGTCGCCGCCACCGCGCTCCCCCGCCGCGAGTGGCTGCCCACGAAGGAGAGGCCCTCATTCCGCAACTGGACTGACTGACGAGCGCCTCAGCCCCGGGCGGCGGCGCGACAAGCCGGTGCTCCTCTGCGTGCACCAGCCGCTGTCCTTCACCGTCTCCGGCACCTGCCCGCGCGACTGCTGTGACGAGGCCGGGACAGCGCCGTGCCGGTGGGAACCGATCCCGAGGCGTTCGTCCAACGGCGGCCGCCACCACGGCAGTCGCGCGTCACCTTCCCCGCCGTTCGCCGCGTTCCCCCACCGCAGGCGGACCTCCACCCGCTCCTCCCCACCGCGAACTCGGACCTTCCCGCTGTGCGTCCGATGGCTGCCGCCACCGGTCACCCCTGCCCCGAGGGGCTGTCGGCCCATGCTGCTGCCGCGCTCCGGTCCGAGTGCCACATCGAAAGGATCATTCGCATGTCGCATGCCGACGAGCCCACCGAGCACCTTCCCGAGACCAACCCCGATGGCTCGCTGGCCGGCACAACCGGCCGCATCCCGCGGGGCGTTCCCGCGTCAATCTTCCGTTCGGGCCTGAGCAGGCGCCGGCTGCTGCAGGCGGCCGCGGCGTCGGCGACGGCCGCGGCGGCCACCGGCCTCACGGCGGCGGGCACGGGCAAGGCCGCGGCCGCGCCGGCCGATACCACAGCGGTCGACACCGGATTCACCGGCACGATCGCCGATCTCAAGCACGTGGTGATCCTCATGCAGGAGAACCGTTCCTTCGACCACTACTTCGGCATGCTCCCGGGTGTCCGCGGCTTCGGCGACAAGCAGGCCCTGCGCTACCCGGACGACACCACCGTCTTCCACCAGCCGGACGCCAAGCGGACCGACGGCGGCCACCTGTTGCCCTTCCGTCTGGAGACGGGCAAGTACAACGCGCAGAACGCGGGTGGCCTGCCGCACGGTTGGACGGACGGTCACAACGCCTGGGCGATGGGCAAGAACAACGGCTGGATCGCCGCCAAGGGCGAGCAGACCATGGGCTACTTCACCGGCGAGGACATTCCCTGGCAGTACGCCCTGGCGTCCGCGTACACGGTCTGCGACCACAACCACTGTTCGATCGCCACGAGCACCAGCCCCAACCGCATCTACATGTGGTCCGGCGGCATCGACCCGACCGGCGCGAACCACGGACCGGCCATCAACAACGGCGGGGACTACGGCTACCGATACACCTGGGAGACCTACCCCGAGGTCCTCCAGAAGGCCGGGGTGTCCTGGCAGACCTACGTCAACAACGACACCGACAGCAACTGGCTCGGTGACTACACCGACAACACCGTGCGCTCCTTCGCGTCCTTCAACCCGGCGCAGGCCGGTGCCGACACCTCGCCCGACGGGCTGCTCGCGCGCGGCAACGTGCTGCGGACTCACACCAAGCCGACCGGGCCCAACTCCAACCAGAACGTCGACTACGTCCTCAAGGACTTCATCGACGCCTGCAAGCCCGGCGCGGAGCGGCCGCTGCCTGAGGTCTCCTGGGTCGTCGCGCCGTACCTGTGGTCGGAACACCCGGCCGGCGCTCCGGACTACGGCGCCGTCTACACCGACCGGGTCATCCGGGCGCTGCACGAGAACGAGGAGCTGTGGAAGTCCACGCTGCTGATCCTCACCTTCGACGAGAACGACGGCTACTTCGACCACGTGCAGGCGCCGCTGCCGGAGCCCGGCACGGAGGGCGAATTCGTGCAGGGGCTGCCGATCGGTCCGGGCGCGCGGGTGCCGATGACTCTGGTCTCGCCGTGGACGCGCGGTGGCTGGGTGTCCTCGGAGGTGTTCGACCACACCTCGATCATCCGGTTCCTGGAGCACTGGACCACGAGCCTGGGCAAGCCGGCGATCTGTGAGAACATCAGCGACTGGCGCCGGACGGTGTGCGGTGACCTGACGTCGGCGATCGACTTCTCCACGGCCGACACCTCGCTGCCCGACCTGCCGTCGGTCGACGTGCTGGTCGCGGCCGCGGAGCACGACCGGACGCTGCCGTCGATCTCCAAGGCGATACCGGCCCCGGGGCAGCAGTCGATGCCGGTGCCGCCGTCCGGCCGGCTGAAGGCGCGGCCGGTGCCCTACCAGCAGCACGCCACCGTGGCCGTCGACCGCTCCAGCGGCAAGGTCACCGCGATCCTCACCAACGAGGGTGCGCAGGGCGTGAGCATGCAGGTGTTCCCGGACGCCTACCGCGACTTCGAGGCGACGCCGTTCACCGTCACCAAGGACGGCGCGAAGCGCTACGTGTGGGACACGGCGACGACCGACGGGAAGTACGCCTTCAGCGTCTACGGCCCCGACCGGTTCGTGCGGTCCTTCGCCGGAAGCGTCGTTCCGGGCGGCCGGAACGCCGGTGCCGTCCCGCAGGTCGAGGCCGAACTCGTACCCGGCCACCGTACGCTGCGGCTCCAGTTGTCCACCGGTGGACGCGACCAGGTCCGCTTCGCCTTGGCCGCCAACGACTTCGAGGGCGGCCACAAGACGGTGTACGTCGGTCAGGGCAAGCCCGCGGTCGTGGAATGGCCGACCGACCAGGACGGCTACTACGACGTGGTCGTCACCGCGGCCGACGGCTTCCGCTACCGTTTCGCGGGCCGGATCAGCTGACCTTCAGCCCAAGCCCGGCGGGCTCTCCCACGTCGTGAGAGTCCGCCGGGGCTGCGGACGACGCCGCCGCGGCCGCCTCTCAGGTGGTTCTCTCACGGCCGCAGGAGGCCCGTACCTTCAGTTCGGGGAGCAGTTCCACCCGGTGGATCGGGAGGGCCGAGCCGTGCCGCAGCCGCCTCAGCAGCAGGTCGACGGCGGCGGCGCCGACTGCCCGTTTGGGCGGGGCCACGGCGGTCAGCGGCGGGGCGCCGAGGGCCGCGAAGACGTCGTCGTAGCTGATCAGCGCCAGGTCCTCGGGGACGGACAGGCCGCGTGCGCGCAGCAGTGCCGGAAGCTGGATGGCGTCCTGGTCGTTGTGCACGAGCGCGGCTCGCACGCCCCGGCCGACGGCCTCGGCGAGTTGGCCGGCCACCCGCTCGGGGGCCGTGGCGGGATCGTCGATGTCGATCACCGGCTGCGGTGTCAGGCCGAGGGTGGCGCAGCCTTCGGCGTAACCGCTGCGTACCTTCAGCGCCGTCCAGGTATCGCGGCGGGCAGCGAGGGCCACGGTGTCGTGACCGAGCTCGGCCAGGTGGCGCAGGGCGAGCAGCACGCCGTGATGGTGGTCGGAGCTGACCGAGTCGAGTTCCGCGGCGGCCGTGCCGACGGCGGCCCGGCGTTCGACCAGCACCGTCGGGACCGGCAGTCCGTTGAGCCAGAGGCGGTCGTCCGGGTTGTTCGTGGACATCCAGTTGGGCGTGAGCATGAGTCCCTCGGCGCCCGACTTGAGCAGTTGTTCCGCTTGGCCGCGGTCCGCGCCGGGGTCATAGGACGAGATGCCGAGCACCAGGTGGGCTCCGGCGTCGGCGGCTGCGGCGCGCGCGCCGGCGATCACCTCGTCGAAGTACTGGCTGATGGTGTGGCTCACCGTGGGCACGATCAGGCCGAGGGTGCGGGCGTCGGCCTCTGTACCTGCTCGCTCGTCCGGTACCGAGACCGAGCCGTGCGAGCGGCGCAACAGGCCTGTCTCGGCGAGGGTCGCCACATCCCGGCGCACGGTGACCGCCGGGAGGTCCAGACGGGCCGCGAGGTCTGTCACCCGGACCGTGCCGAGCTTGCGCACGATCTCCAGGATCCGCGTCCGGCGCTCGTCTGCCGCGATCGACATGACGGTCCCCTTCTCCCTGATCTGACTCACCACGAGTCTAGCGTTCGATACATTACTGATCTATTGCTCAGTAATTTGATCAGTCCCCGTCGGAGGCGACGGTCACCTCGTCCGCGCGGATGAGGACCTCGCGACGGCTGCCGTCCGGCCAGTGCACGCGCAGCCGGTGCCCCGTCGGGGCGGCCTCCACCGCGACCCGCGCGGCCGACGGCGCGGTCCCGGCTCCGCTCAGCCGCACCACCGAGACGAACAGGCACTCCTCCCCCGTGACCGTGCCGGTCAGCACCGGGACGGCCGCCGCGGGCCCGAACGCGGTGCCCGCAGGCACGGGCTCGGTCGTGGCGGTGTCCAGGCCGTGCAGGGCGACGGCCTCGGAGACCAGCGTGGACCCGGTGACCCGTATCCGTGCTCCGTCGCCGGTCACAGCCGTCTCCACCGCGTTCCCGGCCACGGCCCATCCCGTGTGCCGTACCCGGGTCCCGCTGGCGGCGCCGGTGACCAGGTGCGCGTGGACCTCCTCGGCTCCGTCGGCGAGCACCAGGGAGGTGACGCCGACGCCCGGCAGTTCGGCACCTCCGACGCGGGGCCGGTGTGCGGAGGCCGCCCAGCCGGGTCCCGTGCCGAGCGGGACGATCGGGCCGCGCTCGCTCGCCTCGCCGCCGTCCAGCAGCGCGAAGTGGTTGTCGGCGGTGCCCTCGAAGGCCGGCCCGGTGACGGTGGAGTACGCCAGGCGCGCGTACAGCGGGTCGTCCGGCAGGACCTCGCCGGCCGGCTGGTTGTCGCTGCCGTGGTTGTGCACGCGTACGAGTCCGTCGGCGGACGTGGACTGGATCAGCCAGCACGCTCCGCGCACCGGGACCACGGCGTCGCCGCGCTCGGCCGGTGCGGGTTCCTCCACGGCCGTCCACACGGGGTGGCCGGGCGGCAGCAGCAGGCCGAGGAAGCCCTTGCTCGCCCAGTACGGCGAGGCGGGGCCCGAGTACGGCTGCACCAGCGGAGGGCAGGAACCGAACCAGCCGAGAGTGAGCAGGCCGTCGTCGTCCACGGCGCCGTGGTCGAGGAAGTGGCGCAGGGTGCCGGAGGCCAGCCGTCGTGTGGTGCCCGGACTCAGCGGGGTGTGGCCGGTCAGGGCGCCGGCCCACGGTGCGGCGGCGGAGGCGAACCGGTAGATGAGCGAACGGCCCTGGTGCAGCGGGGCGCCGTCGCCCCCGAAGGTGTGCGCGTACTGCCCGAGGTGGGCGGCGAGCCGGGTGCCGTAGCGGTCGAGCAGCCGTCTGTCGTCCGCCAGGTGGGCGTGCAGGACGGGGTAGAGGTGGAAGGCCCACCCGTTGTAGTGGTCGAAGGCGCGCGGCCGTCCGTCGGTGTACCAGCCCTCGCCCAGGTACCACTGCTCGATCCTGGACAGGCCCTGGGCGACGGCGCGTTCGGCGGCCTCGGTGTGGTGGCCGGTCTCGGCGAGGAAGCCTCCGACGGTGACCTGGAAGAGCCACCAGTTGTTGTCGACGGGGGTGTGGCGCAGCGCGCCCGCGAGCCAGTCGGCGGCGCGGGTGCGGGTCCGTGCGGGGAGGCGGTCCCACAGCCAGGGCCGGGTCAGACGGAGGGCGAGCGCGACGGAGGCCGCCTCCACCATGGCCTGTCCCCGGTCGGTGACAGCCGGCCAGGCGACCGGGTCGCGACCGGTCAGTTCCCTTTCCCCGGTGGGGCACCGCGTGCCCGCGGCCAGCCCCTCGGCGTACCGGTCGAGCAGTCGCAGCGGGTCCTGCCCGCCGGCGCCCGCGACGCGGAGGGCGGCCAGCAGGAAGGTGCGGGCGTAGCCCTCCAGCGCGTCCGAGCGCGGGCCGGACCAGCTCGGGCGCGGGCCGGGCAGCGCGATCAGCGCGTGGCCGGGCCCGGCGTGCCGCAGCGCCGCGGTGAGCAACCCGTCCGCCACGGCCTCCCAGTGGGCGCGGGTCCAGCCCGTGTACGGGCTGAGCGAGCGGTCCTCGGGTGGGAGTGACGTGCGCGGCATGGCGGGGCTCCTTGCTCGGGGTCCCGAATCTAGAAGTCGACCGATCGATCGTCAATGCGATCGATCGAATGATCTGAACACGGGGCTTCCGCAGCCTGCCGGCGCCACAAATCCGCAGAACATCCGCGATGAGCATCTCCCTTCCCTCCTGATCATATGAGATCGTTCGATCGAAAGGTATTGACTTCGATCTGAAGCGTTCCCAAGATGTGCGGTACCCGGGCCCGACGGCCCCGGAGCCCGGCCGGCTTCCCGCCGCCGGCTCCGCACCGGGCACACTCCACCCGTCCCGTCTCCCAGGAGCCGAGCCATGTCCGCTGCCTCCACCCGCAGTCGATCAGCCCTCCGCGCCGCCGCCGCGCTCACCGCCGCCGCGCTGTCCGTCACCCTCCTCGCCGCCTGCGGCAGCGACGGCGACAGCCCGTCGTCCGGCTCGGGCAAGCCCGTCGACATCACGTTCTGGGGCTGGGCGAAGGGCACCCAGCAGGTGGTGGACGCTTTCAACGCCTCCCACAAGGACGTGCACGTCAGCTACGAGGAGATCCCCTCCGGCGCGGCCGGCGGCTATGCGAAGCTCTCCAACGCGGTCAAGGCCCACAACGCCCCCGACGTGTTCAACGTCGAGTACCCGCAGCTGCCGGACTTCGTCAGCCAGGGGGCCGTCCAGGACATCGGCAAGTACGTCGGCGCCGACCTGAAGGCGAAGTACCTGCCGCAGGCGGTGCAGCTGACCACTCTCGGCGGTGCCACGTACGCGCTGCCGCTGGACGCCGCCCCGCAGGCCTTCTACTACCGCAAGGACCTGTTCGACAAGGCGGGAATCAAAGCGCCCACGACCTGGGACGAGTTCCGCACGGCCGCCGAGAAGCTGAAGAAGGCCGAGCCCGGCAGCCGTATCGCCACGTTCTTCCCCGACGACCCGACCACCTTCGAGGCGATGGCGTGGCAGGCGGGCGCCCAGTGGTTCGGCACCGCCGGGGACACCTGGCAGGTGAGCCTGGAGGCGCCCGAGACGAAGAAGGTCGCCGACTTCTGGCAGAAGATGATCAACGACGACCTGGTCCGCGTCGAGCCCTCGTTCAGTCAGCAGTGGACCGCCTCGCTGCAGAAGGGCCAGACGGCCGGCTACCTGGGGGCGTCCTGGGGCGGCGGCGTGCTGAAGGGCACCCTTCCGAAGGACCAGGCCGGAAAGTGGGCCGTCGCCCCACTGCCGTCCTGGAACGGCACTCCTGCGAGCGGCATGCTCGGCGGCACCACCTTCGCCGTCTCCAAGGACAGCAAGAAGGCGGAGGCCGCCGTCGAGTTCGCCACCTGGGCCACCACAACCGCCGAGGGCATCCAGGCCCGGATCTCCTCCGGTGACTCCTCCGCCTTCCCGGCCGACCCCGCGCTGGTGCCGGTGGCCGCGAAGGCGTTCAAGGCCGACTTCTACGGCGGGCAGGACATCTACGGTGTCTACAAGAACGCCGCCGAGTCCATCGAGCAGAAGTGGACCTGGGGTCCGGCGATGGGCGTCACCAACAACTCCCTGAAGGACGCCTTCGGCAAGCTCTCCTCCGGTTCCGGCACCATCGCCCAGGCCCTCGCGACCGCGCAGAAGGACACCGTCGCCGAGCTGAAGAACCGTGGTCTGAAGGTCTCCGCGCCGTGACCCCAACCGCTCCAACGGACACCCGCGCGGCCTCCGCCGCGCCCTCGCGTACCGCTGCCGTCCGGCGGCGGCGGTACGCGGCGCCCGCCGTGCTGCTCGCGCCGTTCTTCGTGCTCTTCACCGGGGCCACGCTGGTGCCGGTCGGCTACGCCGTCTACCTCAGCCTCTACGCCGAGCACCGCTCCGGCCTCGGCTTCGGCGGCAGCGAGACCGTCTTCACGGGACTCGGGAACTACACCCGGGCACTGGGCGACGCGGCCTTCCGCGGCGGCTTCCTCAACCTGGCGCAGTACTGCCTGCTGTACATCCCGCTGATGATGATCCTGGCGCTGGTGCTGGCCCTGCTGCTGGACTCCACCCTGGTCAAGGCCCGCCGGTTCTTCCAGCTCGCCCTGTTCCTGCCGCACGCGGTGCCGGGCACCATCGCCACCCTGGTCTGGATCTACCTCTACACGCCCGGCATCAGCCCGGTGATCGGCGCCCTGAACTCGCTCGGCGCCCGCGCCGACCTGCTGGGCCATCCACTGCCGGCCGTCGTCAACATGGCGGTGTGGGAGTGGACCGGCTACAACATGGTGATCTTCTTCGCCGCGTTGCAGGCCATCCCGCGCGAGGTCCTGGAGGCCGCCGTGGTCGACGGTGCCGGGCCGCTGCGCACGGCGCTCAGCGTCAAGATCCCGCTGATCCGTTCCTCGCTCGCGGTCGTCGGCCTGTTCACCGTCATCGGCTCCCTGCAGCTGTTCACCGAGCCGATGATCCTGCACGGCACCACCCCCAGCGTCGTCTCCACCTGGTCCCCCAACATGTACGCCTACACCGCGGCCTTCGAGCGGCACGACTACGGCCTGGCCGCCGCCTCCTCGGTCCTGCTGGCGCTGGCCGCCGCCGCGCTCTCCTTCGTCGTCACCCGGGCCACCCGCGCCCGGGGCGAGGACCGGCCCCAGCCCGCCACGGAGGCCGCCGCATGACCACCGCCACCGCACAGCCCGGCACCGCACGCGTGAAGGGCCGCCCCTGGTCGCTGTCCAAGGCCGCCGTCAACGGCGCCCTGGTACTGGCCACCGCCTACACCCTGCTGCCGCTCGCCTGGCTGCTCACCGCCGCCGCCAAGAACACCGGCGACCTGCTCGGCGGCCGTACCCTCACCCCCTCCACCTGGCACCTCGGCGCCAACCTGCACGCCCTGGCCACGGCCGGCGACGGCGTCTACTTCCGCTGGTACGCCAACTCCCTGCTGTACGCCGGGATCGGCGCCCTGCTGTGCGCGCTCGTCTGCGTCTGCGCGGGGTACGCCTTCCACGTCTACAGCTTCCCCGGCAAGGAGAAGCTGTTCGGTCTCGTCCTGCTCGGCGTGCTGGTGCCCACCACCGCGCTCGCGCTGCCGATGTACCTGCTCGCCTCCAAGCTGGGCGTCGTCAACACCTTCTGGGCCGTGTTCGTCCCCAGCCTCGTCAATCCCTTCGGCGTCTACCTGGCGCGCGTCTTCTGCGCCGGATACGTACCGGGCGAGGTGCTGGAGGCCGCCCGCATGGACGGCGCCGGCGAGCTGCGGACCTTCTGGTCGGTGGGGCTGCGGATGGTGATGCCCGGACTCGTCACCGTCTTCCTGTTCCAGTTCACCGCCATCTGGAACAACTTCTTCCTGCCCCTGGTGATGCTGTCCGACAACCGGCTGTTCCCCCTCAGTCTCGGCCTGTACAGCTGGAACACCCAGACCCACGCCTTCCCCGAGTACTACCCGCTGGTCGTCACCGGCTCCCTGCTCGGCATCGTCCCGCTGGTCATCGCCTTCATCGCCCTGCAGCGCCACTGGAAGGCCGGCCTGACCGCGGGAAGCGTCAAGTGACGTCCGCCCCTGCCACACCCGTACCGGAGAACCGAGTGTCCAACCCCCCGACCGCACCAGCCGCGCTGCCGAACCCGGCCGCCTCCGGACGGCGGCGTCCGCGCACCCTGCTGGCCATGCACGCCGATCTCGCCGGCCGGCTGATCGACCGCGCCACCCTGGACCGGCTCACCGCGCTCGCCGACCTCGACCCGGCCCTCGTCGTCGACGACTTCGACGACCCGCGGGCCGCCGCGGCCCTGCGCGAGACCGAGGTCATCGTCAGCAGCTGGGGCTGCCCGCCGCTGGGCGAGGACGTCCTCGCCCGGGCGCCCGCGCTGCGAGCCGTCATCCACGCCGCCGGATCGGTCAAGCACCACATCACCGACGCCTGCTGGCGGCGCGGGATCCAGGTCACCTCGGCGGCCTCGGCCAACGCCCTGCCCGTCGCCGAGTACACCGTGGCGATGGTCCTCCTCGCCAACAAGCAACTGCTGCGCCTACGGGACGACTACCGCGCCCGGCGCGGCGTCGAGCACGACTGGCTGACCGCCTACCCCCACGTCGGGAACTACCGGCGTACGGTCGGCGTCGTCGGCGCCTCCCGCATCGGCCGCCGCGTCCTGGAACTCCTCCGCCCGCACGACCTCGACCTGCTCCTGCACGACCCCTACGTGGACGCGACGGAAGCCGAACTCCTCGGCGCCCGCTCGGTGGAGCTGGACGAGCTGTGCGCGGCCAGCGACGTGGTCACCGTCCACGCCCCCGAACTTCCCGCCACCCGGCACCTCATCGACCGCCGCAGGCTCGCCCTGTTCCGCGACGACGCGACCTTGGTGAACACCTCCCGTGGCTCCCTCGTCGACCAGGACGCCCTGGTCGACGAACTCCTCACCGGCCGCCTCAACGCGGTTCTCGACGTCACGGTCCCCGAAGTCCTGCCCGCTGACTCCCCGTTGTACGACCTGCCCAACGTCCTCCTCACTCCGCACGTCGCCGGCTCCCTCGGCGGCGAACTCCACCGCATGGCGGCAGCAGCCGCGGACGAACTCGCCCGCTACACCGCCGGCCTCCCCTTCGCCCACCCCGTGCTGCACGAGGAGACCACCCGCTCGGCCTGACAAGGCCGCACACCCACTCCGGTCCGGCGCAGAGCGGGGGCGTCTTCCGGGACGCCCCCGCTCCCGGCTTCACCGACCGCCACGGAGACGGATACCGCCTCACGCAACTGCCGCGGACGGCCAGTGCCGCCCGACGGCCCGACCAGGGTCGGGTAAACGGTGTGTCCACGGGGGTGCGAGGCAGCGGATCCGTGCCGCTGCGACACCCGAGGTGACCCATGAAGTGGATCCGCAGGCGGGACCTGCTTCACCGGCTCAGGCTGGGCGCCACTGAGCCGTGCCCATTCCTCCTCTGCCCGGCACCGTAATTCGTTCGGCGGTGAATGGGATGGGCGGCTGTTCAATACCGGCGGCGGCCAGACCGGCCCGGTCCGTTTCAGCCGGCGGCACCCCGTAGCGGGTCGGACACGGCCTGATCGTAAGAGCGCCACTCCCACGACTTCATCCGACCAGAACCTTCCCCAAGCCGGTTGCTGATCTGTTGACATTCCGCAGAAGTCATGACATCTAGAGGGCATGGATTTTCGCCAACTCGAGTACTTCGGAGCCGTCGTCGAGGCTGGCTCGGTTTCCCAGGCCGCCAAGAATCTGCACATGACGCAGCCGCCGCTGAGTCACGCCATCGCGAAGCTGGAGCGGGAGCTCGGAGTGAGCCTCCTCGAGCGAACCGCGAAAGGCGTGCACCCCACCCAGGCAGGCCTCCACCTCCTCTCCAGGGGCGAACGTCTGGTAGCGGACCGAAACCGAGTCGTGGAGACGCTGAAACTGATGGGCGGGGGCGCAATCGGCGATCTGCACATCGGCGTGGAACCCATGGTCATCAACGAAATCATCGCGGACGTACTGGCAGAGTTCCTCGACCAGGCCCCCAAGGCGCGCGTCACGCTGGCTGATGTCACTCCCGACCTTGTTGTTCAAGGTGTTCTGTCCGGTGATTTGGACATGGGCTGCGTCCCGTTCGGTCCCACGCAATTCGCCAGGTTCGTCACTGAGGGCTGTGACTGGTGCCCCATTATCGACATCAACGTCAAGCTCGCCGTGCCAAGATATCGCGCCAAGGAATCCCGTCCTGATGGCAAGGGCTGGGGCCGGTGGATCCTGCCGTCCCGGCTTTCCGCGTTCTGGGGTATGCCGGACGCCGCGGAGAAAGCCTTGTCGGGCGACGACTCCTTCGAGGTCATCGAAGTATCCACGCCGCAGACGGCAGTAGCCTTCGTTGCCGCCGGGCTGGGTGTCGCGCTCGTGACCGAGCGCATTGCCGGATCGAGTGATTCGGTGGCGCTTCTCGACCCCCCGGAATGGCTCCGGTCCATGCAGGCGACCCTGCTGTGGAAGCGCGGAGGAGAGATTACTCCTCTCATGGACCGCTGGCTGCAGGCCACTCGAACCGTTACCGAGCATCGCCGCGCGCTCGGACGGTGAGAGCAGCCATACGTGGAACTATGCACCCCCCTACTGCGCCCTATATGGAAAGGGAGGGTGAAATCAAGAGCACATCCCTGTGATCAACCACCGAATCCATGTGACGTGCGCCACATGCGAGCCGGTATCCGCTCCGTAGCGGAACCCGCGTCAACGCTTGAAACGCCAGCTCAGAGGCGGTTTCTGGCTCCAGTGCCGATCGGCCCGTAGGCCGGTGGTCGGCGCACTCGAGCGTCGTTGGGCCCTTCCGTTTTCTATTGCCCGTGCCGTGCGGCCGTGTCAGTCTTCCCGGCAATTCGACGGCGCGGGCCGTTTCGGATCGATGAGAGAAAACCCCTCGTGCGATCGCTGCCCGCGCCTTGGCTGCACGAACCGATGGCTCGGCCCGGTTCCGTGAACGACAAGAAGGGGCCGGTCAATGACGGCGGGAAACGCGAATCAGTCGGCACAGAGCCCTGCCGGCGGTGAGTATCTCCCCTTTACCGGAGATGAATATCTCGAAAGCCTCGACGACGGCCGCGAGGTCTGGATCTACGGGGAGCGGGTGGAGAACGTCGCCGAACACCCCGCCTTCCGCAACTCCGCTCGCATGATCGCTCGCATGTACGACGCCCTGCACGACCCGGCGCGCAAGGACATCCTCACCGCGCCGACGGAGTGGGGAGGTTTCACCCACCGCTTCTACCAGGCGCCCAAGAGCGTCGAGGAGCAGGTGGCCTCCCGCGACGCCATCGCCGAGTGGCAACGGATCACCTGGGGCTGGATGGGCCGCTCTCCCGACTACAAGGGCTGTTTCCTCGGCACTCTCGGCGCCAACGCCGAGTTCTACCGGGGGTTCGAGGACAACGCGCGCAACTGGTATTGCAAGGCCCAGGAGAAGACCTGGTACATCAACCACGCCATCATGAACCCGCCGGTCGACCGCGGCCTCGGTCCGGACGCGGGCAAGGACGTATTCATCCGTGTCACCAAGGAGACCGACGCCGGCTTCTACGTCACCGGTGCCAAGGTGGTGGCCACCGGGTCCGCCCTCACGCACCACACCTTCGTCGGTCACGTGGGCCAGGTCGCCGTGCAGGACCCGGCCTTCTCCCCGGTGTTCATCACACCCACCAACGCTCCCGGCGTGAAGCTGCTCTGCCGCACCTCGAACGAGTACCGCGCGTCCGTGCTGGGCAGCCCGTTCGACTACCCGCTGTCGAGCCGACTGGACGAGAACGACGCGATCCTGGTCCTCGACAACGTGTTCATCCCCTGGGAGAACGCGTTCATCTACAACGACCTGGAACAGGCGAACAAGTACAACATCCACTCGGGCTACCTGGAGCGCGCCTCCCTGCACGGGTGCACCCGGTTCGCCGTCAAGATGGACTTCCTCGTCGGCATGCTGTCCCGCGCCCTCGATGTCACCGGGGCCGGCTCGTTCCACGGGGTCATGTCCCAGCTCGGCGAGGTCATCGCCTGGCGCAACACCTTCTGGGCGCTGTCGGACGCGATGGCGAAGAGCGCGGTGCCGTGGAAGGGCGGCATGATCCAGCCCGACCCGCAGTTCGCCGGCGCCTACCGCGTGATGAACCAGCTGGCCATGCCGAAGATCAAGAACATCATCGAGCAGGTCGTGGCCAGTGGGCTGATCTACCTCAACTCCCACGCCAACGACTTCAAGACCGCGGAGATCCGGGGCTATCTGGACACCTACCTGCGCGGTACGGGGGGCATCGACGCCGAGGAGCGCGTCAAGGTCATGAAGATGCTCTGGGACTCCATCGGTACGGAGTTCGGAGCCCGCCACGAGCTGTACGAGATCAACTACATCGGCAGCAACGACGTGACGCGTCAGACCAACCTGTTCGGCGCACGGGGCAGCGGTCTGCTCGACTACTGCAAGGAATTCGCGCAGAGCGCCATGGACGAGTACGACCTGGACGGCTGGACGGTTTCGGACCTGCGCAATCCCGACGACGTCAGCATCCTCAAGGGCTGACGGCCCCGCGCGGCTCCCTGCCGAGAGGGAGCCCCGATCATTCGGCGACGCCGGAGCGTACCCGTCGCCATGCTCTCACCCACCCCAGGAGGACCCGTGGCTACGGCTATTGATGCTGCCCAAGTCACCTACGAGGCACCGGATCTCGAGGTGATGGAGAAGTTCCTGACCGCGTTCGGTATGGTGCCGGCCGAGGGCAGCGACGACCGGACCCTGTACATGCGGGGAACGGGCACCCAGCATCACATCCATGTGACCCGCAAGGCCGACAAACAGCGCTTCGTCGGCGCGTCGATCGAGGTCGCGACCTACGACGACCTCGTCGAGCTCGCCGCGATGCCGGGGTCCTCTCCGGTCCGCGAGTCGACGGAGCCCGGCGGCGGCCACGAGGTCGCGATGACCACGCCCGACGGCTTCGAGATCCGGGCGGTCCGGGGCCGGCGCAAGGCCGAGCCGATCCCGGACCGGGAACCCTTCGCGATGAACAACATCCGCGACAAGAACCGGGTGAACGCCGTCGTCCGCCAGCCCGTCGCGCCGTGCACCATCGCCCGCCTGGGTCACTTCGTGCTTCATGTGAAGAACCACGACGAGACCATGGCCTGGCTCAACGAACGCTTCAACTTCCTCCCCTCCGACTACTTCGTCCCGCCGGGCGAGGAGGGGCCTGTCGTCGGCACCTTCGTCCGGCTGGACCTGGGCGAGCAGCTCGTGGACCACCACTTCATGCTCGTCCTGCAGTCGGACTGGGCCGGAATCCACCACAGCGCGTTCGAGGTCACCGACATGGACGCCGTCATGTCGTCGCACGACTACCTCATCCAGCAGGGATATTCCCTCGACGTCGGAGTCGGCCGCCATCTGCTCGGCAGCCAGATCTTCGACTACTGGAAGGACCCCTTCGGCTTCCGCATCGAGCACTACACCGACGGCGACGTCGTCGACCACAACCACCGGCCGACCAAGTTCAACGGCACCGCCAGCGACACCACCCAGTGGGGGAACCGCCCGCCCCTGGAGTTCTTCCAGTGACCGCCGCAGCGAGCGCGGACCTCGCCGGACCACTGCCCGAACCGGTCCGGGCGCAGCTGACGCGGGCGGGCTCGGCCACCGTGGCAAACATGCTGCTCCGGCGCGGCCTGCGGAGCGTGATCATGGCCGGGGTGCGGCCGCTGGCGGCCGGCCAGCAGCCGCTGGTGGGCCCGGCCTACACCCTGCGGTTCATCCCCGCACGCGAGGATCTCGACACCCTCGCCACCTACTCGAGCAGCGACAACCTGCACCGTCGGGCGATCGAGGAGTGCCCGCCCGGCGCGGTGCTCGTGATCGACGCGTTCGGCTGCACGGCTGCCGCGTCCATGGGCGACATGATGGCGGCGCGGCTGAAGCACCGGGGTGTGTCCGGCGTCGTCACCGACGGCGGCTACCGGGACTCGGAGGCCATCAGGGGGACGGGCCTGCCGTGCTATCAGCGGGACAACGCGCCCCGAGCGACCCCCATCGCCCTGCATCCGGTCGCGCTCGACGAACCCGTCGGGTGCGGCGGAGTGGCGGTCTACCCCGGCGATGTGCTGCTCGGCGACGGCGACGGCGTCGTGGTCATTCCCCGTGAACTCGCCCCGGAGATCGCCGCGGAAGCCGCCGACGCCACCGCGTACGAGGAGTTCGCGGCTCGTGAACTCGAGCGGGGCCGGTCCCTCTTCGGACTGTTTCCCGCCACACCCGAAAGCCTCCAGGAATACGAAGCGTGGGTGGCCGCAGGCCGCCCGGGATTGGAGTGAACAGTGGACATCAACCCCGCGACCATGAAGTCGCTCGAGGTGCTGATCCATGCCGCCGACCTCAAGGACGAGGACTGGATCGACTATCCCGACTACGGGTTCCGTCAGTACTTCCTCTACAAGAACCCCGACACCGGCGCCAGCATCGCCCTCCTCGAGTACCAGCGGGGCGGCACCATCCCGACCAAGCACACGCACGCCTCGAACCAGTTCATGTACTGCCTCGAGGGCGACTACGAGTACACCGACTCCGGTCTCCGGCTGCGTCCCGGGTCGTTCTACATGAACCCGAAGGACCACCCGCACGGTCCGACCCTGGCGCACGAGCGCAGCGTGCTGATCGAGATCTACGACGGCCCGCACTACTACGAGAAGCCCGAATACCACACGGACGAAACGATCGGCGACTTCCTTGCCAAGGGGTGAGGTGCAGAACCGTCCGACGTATTCCTGCCGAACTCGCAACGTTGATGGAAAGCGATGATGAGCGAAACCACCAAGACTCTGTTCGACGCCGACAAGGTGCTGGCTGAATTCGGCCTGGACCAGGTGCATTCCGGCACCTACGCGGACTCGCTCGGCTGGGGAGCCGTCGAGGGCCGCCCGGTCGTCGAGGCGCAGTGTCCCGCCGACGGCGAGGTCGTGGGCCGGGTCGCGGCCTCGGACGGACAGGACTACGAGACGCTCGTGGCCGCCGCCGTCGAGACCCAGAAGAAGTGGCGGATGGTTCCGCCGCCACGGCGCGGTGAATTCGTGCGCCGGATCGGCCAGTTGATTGAGGAGAATCTGGAAGGCCTGGCCGCTGTCGTCTCGCTGGACACCGGTAAGTCGACGATGGAGGCCAAGGGCGAGCTCCGCGAGGCGATCGACATGTCGACGCTGGCCGCCGGCCAGGCGCGGATGATGTACGGCTTCACCCAGCAGTCCCAGCGTGCCGAGCACCGCATGTACGACCAGTGGCTGCCGCTGGGCGTGGTCGGGCTGATCAGCGCGTACAACTTCCCGGCCGCCGTCTGGGCGCAGAACGGGTTCCTTTCCGCGATCGCCGGCAATACGGTGATCTGGAAGCCGAGCCCCAAGGTGCCGTTGACCGCCATCGCCGTGCAGAAGCTGGTCAACAAGGCTGCGGCGGAGATGGGTTGCGAGGGTGTGTTCTCCCTGTTCATCCCCGACGACAACGCCGTCGCCGAGAAGATGGTCTCCGATACTCGTGTCGCCATGATCTCGTTCACCGGTTCCACGGCGGTGGGGCGCAAGGTCGCCGAGATCGTCGGCTCGACACTGGGCCGCCGGTACCAGCTGGAGTGCTCGGGCAACAACGGCTGCATCGTCGACGAGACCGCCGACCTGGAACTCGCCGCCAGGGCACTGACGTTCGGCGTGGTCGGCACGACCGGTCAGCGCTGCACGAGCACCCGCCGTGTCATCGCCCACGCGAGCATCGCGGACGAGCTGGTCGAGCTGCTGAAGAAGGCCTTCGACCAGATCACCATCGGTGACCCGCGCGACCCGGACACCGTGGTCGGCCCGCTGATCGACCAGCGTGCGGTGGAGGACTACCAGAAGGTCCTCGCCGGTGCCGAGCACGAGGGCGCCACCGTGGCGTACGGCGGCAACGTGATCGACCGCCCGGGTCTGTACGTCGAGCCGGCCATCGTCACAGGTGTCGAGCCGCACTTCGAGATCGCCCAGTCGGAGTCCTTCGTGCCCATCGTCTCCGTGCTGACCTACGACGATCTCGAGGAGGCCATCGAGATCCACAACGGCGTCGCCCAGGGGCTCGCCTCGGGCATGCACAGCACGAACCTGACCAACATCGAAACGTTCCTGTCGGCTCGGGGCAGTGACTGCGGAATCGTGCGCGTCAACATGGGCACGACAGGTGCCGATGTCGGTTCCGCCTTCGGCGGCGAAAAGGAAACCGGCGGTGGTCGTACCGCCGGTTCGGATGCCTGGAAGGGATTCATGCGCCGCCAGAGCGTGTGCGTGAACTGGGGCGGAACGTCCGCGTGGGACAACCGCATCGACCTCTGAGGACAACAGCGATGAAGAAGCAGCGTATCTACTCCGCCGCCGTGCGGGAGCCGGCGGACAAGATGTGGTCGAACTGCCTGAGGATCGACGAGCTCATCATGGTCTCCGGAATGACCGCCCGCGGGCAGGACAGGGAGACTGTCCTCGGCGAGACCTCCTACGAACAGGCCACGGTCGTCTTCCAGAAGATCAAGGACCTGGTCGAGGCGGCGGGCGCGGTCATGGACGACATCGTCAAAATGACCATCTACGTCACGGACATCAGTGACAACGCCGAGGTGTGGAAGGCCCGTCAGAAGTTCTTCTCCGGCGACTTCCCTGCCTGCACGCTGGTCGAGGTCTCTGCCCTCGCCAAGCCCGAGATTCTCCTCGAAATCGAGGCCATCGCCGTAGCGGGTTGCAGCGCGGACTGATCCTCGCGGCGACATCGGGCGGGTCCGGCCATGGAAATTCCGCCGCAGGCGCCACATTTCTCACAAGGACAGGAACCACTGTGTCTTCTTACACCAGGAATCCCAGACCGGCTGATTCGACACTGGCGGCTGCGGCGGAAGACCATGCCCTGGTCAGCGTGCCGTTGGCAGAGCGCAGGAGCGGCTACCAACTCGCCCTCAGCCCGGTCAGCGTCGCCACCGCCCTCGTCGTCTTCGCCATCGCCGGCTTCACCGTCGTGCTCGCCGGCTTCACCGTGGGCCTGATCGTCGGTGTCCTCGTCGCGGCCTTCGCGGTGGGCCTCGGCAAGGCCCTGGGACGGATGGCCTTCGAAACCGGTATGTCGAGCACCATCACTTCCCGGTTCTTCGGATTCGGCTTCAAGGGCTCGGCGATCGGCTCGATCGTCTTCGCGTTCATGATTCTCGGCTTCCTCGCCGTCGAGGCCGCCCTCCTGTACCAGGGCACGCTGTTGATGTTCGGCCTGCCCGATTCGTGGGGATGGCGCATCCTGATCTACGGCTGCATGACGCTGCTGTGGATCGGGCTCGCCATCTTCGGCATCAAACTCGCCCTGCGCGCCACCGGCGTCCTGATCGCCGTCACACTGCTCGTCACGATCTACATGATCGTGGACATCTATGTGATCCAAGGCGCCAACCCCATGGACGTGTTCACTTATGCGGGAGTCGTCCCCGGAGGCCTGTGGCCGCGATTCGAGTCCGCGGTCTCGGTCATGGGCGCCACGGCCGGAACCATCGCTCTGGTCACGACGGACTTCGCGCGTTACTGCCGCACGGGGCGCGACGTGACGGTCCTGGCCGTGGCCGGCCCGGTCACCCAGAACATCGTCATGACCGTCCTGGGCTCCCTCGTCGTGATCGGCGGCATGCCCCAGGTCATCGGCTACCTGATGGCCCACAACAAGGGCATGGGCCCGGAGGCGGCCGCTGTCGCGGGCAACACGTTCGTCATGCAGAACACAGGTGCCTTCTTCGTCATCTTCGCGGGCTGGATGGGCTTCGTCACCATCTACGCGGCCCAGGCCAAGGCCCAGGCGATCAACGCCTACTCCGGATCACTCTCGCTGGTCAACCTGATCGACTCCCTCACCGGCAGGAAGCCGGGCCGGGCGGCGATGGTGTTCGTCGGCAACATCATCGCCCTGGTGATGATCGCCGCCGGAATCCTGGAGAAGTTCACCCAGTACCTGGCGTACCTGGGCGCCATGACGCTCGGCATGTGCGGCGTGATGATCGCGGACTACTACCTGGTGCGCCGGGCGCGGTTCGACAGCGCCAGCCACCGAGTCGAGAAGTGGAACTGGGCCGGAGTCGTCACGCTGGTCCTGTCCGCCGCGGTCGGCGTGATCCTGATGGCCACCGACGTCTTCACCCTCGGCTTCCTGGTGTCCTTCGTGCTGGCGCTCGCCGTCTACCCGGTGCTGCGGAACTGGCTGCCCGAAGGCACCGGCACCACGTTCGTCGCGGGCGAGGAAGCTCTGGAAGAGGCCCATTGACCCCCGGCCGGCAGCCACGGCCCACGGCACGTGGCTGCCGGTCCCTCACCCCCGGTCCTGTCCCAGGACCGGACCCACGATTCATCCAGGAGGCCTCGGGATGACCGAGATCATGTGGGACTCGGAGATCTATGAGAAAGCCGCTGCCGCCAGGACCCTGGCGTCCAGCGCGGCGGTACCATCGCTCGCCGATCCTCGTCAGTTGCGCAACACGCTGGGAAATTTCGCCACCGGAGTCGTCGTCCTCACCTATCGGTCCGGCGACAGCTACTACGGGATCACCGTGAACTCCTTCACTTCGGTGTCCCTGGACCCACCCCTGGTGCTCGTCTCCATGCAGCGGACCTCGCGCGCACTGACCTACCTGCTCGAGCGGCCCTTCGCGGTCAACGTGCTCGGGGACGACCAACTCGCCACCGCTCTGCAGTTCGCGGGCAAGCCGCAGGACACCCACCGCATCGAATGGGTCGGCGACGACGTGGCGCCACGGATCAACGGCTCGCTGGCGTACTTCCAGTGCACGCCGTGGGCGGGGTACGACGGCGGCGACCATGTCCTCGTGCTGGGGCGTGTGCTGTCCTACGGCCAGCAGGACGACACCCGGCCCTTGCTCTTCTACCGCGGCCAGTGGGGCGCTCTGGCCGAAGACGCCGAGCGCAGCGCCGGTGAGGGCGCACAGTCCGAGAGAGGCCGACGATGATGGTCGATACGCAGGTGAACGAGGAAACGAGCAGACTGCTCGCGGAGTTGACGGACATCTACCCACTCCTGCAGAGCGAGGCCAAGGACAGCGAGCGTCTGCGCCGGCCGACACCGGTGGTGCAGGACGCACTTCGCGACAGCGGCGTCTTCAAGCTGATGGTGCCGGCCGAACTCGGCGGCCTGGAGGCTTCCCCGCTGCAGATCCTGCACGTGATCGAGAAACTGTCCCACGCCGACGCCTCGCTGGGGTGGCTGGTGCGCGCCCTGACGAGTGAAACGGCGACAGCGGCCACCTACTTGAGTGACGAGGCGGTCGGTGAGCTCTTCGCCCACGGCACGTACCCGCTGGTGACGGGACAGTCGACCGCCTTCACCGGCCGAGCCGTACGGGAAAGCGGCGGCTATCGGGTGAGCGGTGTCTGGAAGTTCGCCCCAGGGGTGTCCATGGCCACCCACCTCAATCTGGCGGTGACGGTCGAAGGCACGGGAGAGCGGCTGGTCTGCCTGGTTCCCCGTTCGGCCATGCGGATCAGTGACAACTGGGACATGCTGGGGCTGCGCGCGACCGCGAGCCTCGACTACCGGGCCGAGGACGTGCTCGTCGAGGACAAGTACGTCTTCGGCATCGGCCCGGAGAACGTGCGACGAGGCCGCTGCATGAGCCGGGTGAGCCCTGCTCTGCTGGCCGGCCTGCACCAGGCGGCCTGGTCCCAGGGCGTCGGGCGGCGCATGCTCGACGAGTTGCGCGACCTGACCCGGCGCAAGGACCCTTCCGATGGCTCCCCGGTCACCAGTGACGAGTTCTTCGCGGAGTTCGCACGGCACTTCTCGCATGTCCGGGGCACGATGGCGCTGCTGCGTGAGACCTGGCGCGACAACGAGTCGACGCTCGCGACGGGAGCTCAGCTGAACGACGAGCAGGAGACGATGTCGCGGCTCGCGTGCAGCCTGGCCACCCGGACCGCGCTGGAGATCAGTCAGCTCGTGCACCGTTTCGCGGGCGCGCAGGTCATGCGGAACGGCACGTTGCAGCGATTCTTCCGCGACAGCCATGCCGGAAGCCAGCATCGGGGCTCCTCGCACATAGTGACGCAGAAGTGCGGCCGGATGCTGTCGGGCACACTGCCCGCCGGGTCGCACTGGGGGTTCTTCGATCTGGTGGTTCCCGAGCCGGCGGCCGTCGGCCTCTGAGGCATCGGACCGAGCGCGAGTCCCGGCGCGAGCAAGGGCGTCGGCGCAACAGGAAAGGAATGAAGTGAGACTGGCAACCGTGCGCACCCGCCAGGGGACATGCGCAGCTCGCCTGGACGGTGATGAGTTCACCGAACTCCCCGGTCATGCCGACGTCGGTTCCCTGCTGGCGGACGAGGACTGGCAGCGGATCGCGAGGAACGCCACCGGGCGCCGGCACCGCGGGGACGACGTCGATGTGTGGACCGTCGTACCGCGTCCGTCGAAGGTGCTGTGCGCCGGCCTCAACTACACGAGCCACATTCAGGAGATGGGCCGGGAACTCCCGGCCCATCCCACCCTCTTCGCGAAGTTCGCCGACACCTTGACCGGCCCCGTTGATGCGGTGTCGGCCGTGGCGGAGGATCCGGAGATGGACTGGGAGGGAGAACTCGCCGTCGTCATCGGACGGACCGCGTACAAGGTGCGTGAGGAAGACGCGGGCCATTACATCGCCGGCTTCACGGTGGCCAACGACATCTCCATGCGGGGGTGGCAGTACCGCACGACGGAGTGGTTGCAGGGCAAGATCTGGGCACGTTCCACTCCGGTAGGCCCGGTCCTGACCACGCCCGACGAGTTCGACCCCGCGACCGCCGTTCTCCGCACCACGCTCAATGGCACCCCGGTCCAGGAGCACAGGATCGCGGACCTGTTGTTCACTCCAGCTCACCTGGTCGCGTACGTGTCGACCATGGTGCCGCTGCACCCCGGAGACCTGATTCTCACCGGCACCCCCGGTGGAGTGGGAAGGGCTCGCACGCCGCAGAGGTATCTGAGGCCCGGGGACCTGGTCGAGGTGACCATCGACGGTATCGGCACGGTGTCCACCCCGATCACCTGAGCCTCTGTGCCGCCGGCCCGGTGCGCCCGATCAGCGGTCGCACCGGGCCGGGCCACCTGACCGATTCGCGCGCCGGTCGGATCCACCGCGCGGAGGCCGGCGCCACGCAGATCTTCGCGTCGGGTCAGGCCAGCTTGATCCGCTGAAGGTCTTCGCCGACGATCACCTTGCCGCTGTACCCCCGCTGTGCCCACTTCTTCCACTTCCGGACGTCGATCGGGTTGTGGGCGACCTCGGAGATGTGCGAGAGCACGAGCATGTCGACCTCGGCCCGCTGTGCGATCGGACCGACCTTCTGGACCTCGACGTGGGATTGCAGCAAGTGGTCGACGAAGACCGCCGGGGCGTCGAGCCCCTCGACGCTGATCGCCTCGTGGACCAGCACGTCCGAGCCCTTGGCCAGGGCGATCAGATTGTCGCTGTACGTCGTGTCGCCGGAGAACGTGACCGAACCGTGGTCGGTGTCGAAGCGGAAGGCGAAGGAGGGGAACACCGGTCCGTGCGGCACCAGGATCGCGGAGACCTTGACGCGGTCGTCCTCCATCACTACGAACGGCTTCATCGCAGGCGCGGTGTTCTCGTAAGTGGCACCGACCTTGGGAGGCTCGATCTCGTGCACATCGGCAAGGGCCCGGATGTCCTGGATGCCCATGTCACGCAGGAAGACATTCGTGCTGTAGGCGTACGCCGCGTGGCAGTCGTCGGTCAGTGCCTTCAGGCCCGGCGTCGGGCTGTCCGGGTTGACCGTCGGTGCCTGTCCGCCACCGAACTTCGGCGGGAGCCCGCCGGCCGGTCCGGGACCGTAGACGGGGACGGGGCGGGTGAGGTTGTCGTGCTCCTGGTTGGGGACGCTGCCCCCGAGGAGGAAGAAGTTGTAGTAGTCGGCGACGTGGTCGGCGTGGAGATGCGTGATGAAAATGCCGCTCAGGGACGCCAGCGTGAGGCCGGACCGCACGTACTGGGTAGCGGCCGAGCGCCCGCAGTCGATCACGTACGTCGCGCCGTCGACGACGAGCGCGGTGGAGATCCCAGCCCGCAGCGGGTCGATCGGAGGGCCCGCCTTGGTGCCCAGCAGCACCAGTTCGAGCGCACTCGGCCGGCCCTTGCCGGGTCCCCGGCCCGAGGGCTCGGTGCGGGTTTCCGCCGCCGCCGCTGTTGCGCCGGGGAGGCTGAGGACCACCGGAGAGATACCGAGGGCGGCCAGCACGGAGCGCCGGGCGACCCCGCTTCCGGCATCGGCAGGAGATTCAGGACCGCACAGGTTGCACATGATCATCCGCCTTGATGTGTAGTGGGCTGGCTGAGGTTGCGGGCTGCCATTGACAGTGCGCAACATGGCCGCTGCGGGATTGCAAGTAGTCGGAAGTTCTCATTCATCGAACAACGATCCGGGTCCGAAACAGCCTGTGGCGTCGAATTGCCGGGAAGACTCGCATGGCCGTTTGACGCAGAGCAATAGGTGTCAGAGGCCTTGATATGCCGTCTGCGCGTCGGACGGTGCTGCTCCAAGAATCCGCAACGCAACCCGAAGAGCACCTCTGACCAGCCGCTTCAGATCGCGGTAGCAGGGTGCGGCAAAGCGTGAACCAGCCCTCGTGTGATGCAGGTCACGTCAATTCCTCATCGCTCCGCGAGACCTGCGCCGGACTTCCCCTCCCGCTCCCATACAGAAACCGATAGGGGGCGGCAAAGGACTTTGTATGGCTCGGCTTCGGAGGCGGGAAACACCGGACTGCGACACGGCGACTTTACGGATGCGCTCGCCGAGCTTTCTGCCCTGCGCGGGCGTGACGGTGCCGGAGGGCGCGGCGAAGCGTTCTGCTGTCGGCCAAGACTGTCGCGCCTCCCACGGCATGGCCGACAGGATCGTCGCATGCAGCCGATCTTCGTTCTCGTGCACAGTCCGTCTGTAGGTCCCTCGACCTGGCGCCCAGTGGCCGAACACCTGACAGCGGCGGGTTACCAGGTACGGGTGCCATCCCTGCTGCACGTCGGCGCCGGCGCTCCGCCCTTCTGGCCTCGCATCATCAGTGCCGTCCGCGACGACCTCCGGCAAGTCTCGGCCGGCAGCCCCGTCACATTGGTGGCACACAGCAACGCAGGCTTGTTTCTCCCCTCGATTCGCTCGGGCCTCGACCACCCGGTGACCAACTCGATCTTCGTCGATGCCGCGCTGCCGGCCCGCATCGGACCGACCCCTGTCGCCTCACCCGAGTTGCTGGAGTACCTCCGTCCGATGGCTGTGAACGGCAGGCTGCCGCGCTGGACCGATTGGTGGGACGAGGCAGACGTCGCGCCCATGTTCCCTGATCCGGGGGTGCGGCGGACAGTCGTCGAGGAGCAGCCCACCCTGCCGCTGTCCTACTACGAGCAGCACATCCCGATCCCCGACGGCTGGGACGACCACGCCTGTTCCTACTTGCTGTTCGGCCCTCCCTATGACGACTTCGCCGCCGAGGCGCGCCAACGCGGTTGGCGTGTGGCACAACTGCCCGGCTCACACCTCCATCAGCTCGTCGATCCTGCCGGCACAGCCCGGCACCTCCTCGAACTCGCCACCACGGGTTGATCCACCTCCGACCGGGGCGCACCCTTGGCATTCGTCACCCCCGAGGGGGTCTCCTGCCGGCGGCACCGGAGTGCGCGCACCGCCAGGCTGTCGCGTCCGTGCCGGTCAGGCTGTGGAGCCGGGGCCGGGCGGGATGTGAACGGTCATGATCAGGTGGCAGGTCTCGGTGCCCGAGCCGCGGTAGGTGTGGGTGGTGTCACCGTCGAAGGTGGCAGTCTGTCCGGCTTCGACGGGATGCTCGGTGCCGTCGACGATCAGTGTCATCCGGCCGGATGTGACGCTGACGGTTTCCACGACGCCGGCCTGGTGGGGGTGGCTGGGATATTCCTCTCCGGGCTCCAGTCTCCAGCGCCAGACCTCGACCGGAGCCGGTCCCGAGGTGGTCAGCATGAGCCGGGCCTCGCTTCCCTGCTCCCCCGCCCACAGAGGCATGACGGCATCGACGGACACCACTCGGACCCGGCCTTCGGCCGGTCCTTCCATCAGTGCGGACACCGAGATACCGAGGGTGTCGGCGAGGCGGACCAGGGTGGCGAAGTTCGGGTTGCCCTGGGCTTTCTCCAGCCCGACCAGGGCACCCTTGCTGACCTTGGCGCGGCGGCCCAGCTCGTCCAGGGACAGGCCCGCGCGTGTGCGTGCGGCCCTGACGTTGTGCGCGAGCGTGCGCAGGGCTGCTTCTGCCTCGGGCACTTGATCACCGTCCTGACGAGTGGAGCACTGGAATGGACCGTGCGGTCATTTGGTTGACAGCAGGCGGTCGTTTCATTGTACGGTCGGGTCGTTCCATTGTGAAAGTTGGGGAAGTGCCGTGCTCGCTCTGCTGCTGGCCCTGGGCAGCTCTCTCGCCTACGGATGCGCCGATTTCCTCGGAGGCCTCGGTGCCCGTAAGGCGCATGTGCTGCGCACCGTGCTGGTCGCGGCGCCGGCCAGTCTCGCCGTCGAGCTGCTGCTGTGGCCCGTCCTGGGCGCCTCGTTCACCTGGGCAAGCGTCGGGTGGGGCGCAGCCTCCGGCATCGCGTCCGCCGCCGCGTTCGCCCTGCTGTACCAGACCCTCGCGATCGGCCCGATGAACGTGCTCTCGCCCATCACCGCACTGGTGTCCGCCGCACTGCCGGTCGCGGTCGGGCTGCTCCAGGGCGAGCGCCTGGGCGTGGCGGGGCTTGCGGGTCTGCCGCTGGCGCTGGTGGCAGTGGTCATGGTGAGTGCCGGGCACGGAGCACGCTCGTCACGTCCGTCGCGGACGGCGCTGCTGCTGGCCTTCGGCGCGGGTGCCGCCATCGCCCTTCAGCTCGTCTTCCTGCACCAGGCGCCCTCCGACAGTGGTGTCGCCCCTCTGATCATCGGCAGAGCGGTCTCCTCGGCCGTCACCCTGGCCGCGGCCGCGGTGATGCGCCGTCGGCTGGGCCCGGAGAAGCCCGCCTACGCGATCTCCGTGGCGGCGGGCGTGCTGGATTCGCTGGCGAACCTGCTGTTCCTGCTCGCCGCCCGCAGCGGGGACCTCACCGTCGTCGCCGTGATCACCGCCCTGTATCCGGCCGGCACGGTGCTGCTCGCCCGCGGCGTGCTCGCCGAACGCATCCACCGCGGCCAACTCGTCGGCCTGGGCACCGCCGCCGTCGCGGTCAGCCTCCTCGCCCTCACCTGAATCGCCCCACCGTCCGCACTACCGCCGCCAAGGAGAATCGCATGTTCATCCAGCCCTGGGATGCCGGCCTGGACGATGCCGAATGGCAGACCTGGATCGCCGACGGCCACGACTTCGGCCAGCTCAGCGTCAACGGCCTGCCCGGCCAGGCGCCCATCGTCGTCCCCACCCACTTCACCACCGACAACGGCCAACTGCTGGTCCACCTCGCCCGGCCCAACCCGGTCTGGGAGGCGATCGAGCACGACCCGCACGTTACCTTCACCGTCATCGGCGACTACGCCTTCGTTCCCGGGCCCTGGCGCGCCAAGCCCGACATCCCGCCCACCGACGGCGTGCCCACCAGCTACTACGCGGCCGTCCAGTTCACCTGCCGCGCCCATATCGTCGACGCCCCCGAGGCCAAGGCCGACCTGCTGCGCCGCCAGATGGCCCACTTCCAGCCCGACGGCGACCACGCCCCCATCGACGTAGACCAGCCGCCCTACGGGCGGATGCTCCCCGGCATCCGCGGACTGCGCCTGGAAGTCACCGAGGTACGGGCCAAGTTCAAGTACGACGACCACAAACCCGTCGAGCACCGCACCGCCGTCGCCGGCCAACTCACCGAGCGCGGCCAGGGCCTGGACGTGCCCGCCGCACGCCAGCAACTGCGCCGCCTGGACCGCATCGGCCCCTGGAAGCCCTGAAGCCGGCCGCCGACCCACGCACGAGAGGAGGACCATCCTCATGACCGCCTTCCGCATCAGCCCCGCCGTCACCGGCGCCTTCCCCGACACCCTCATCGCCCTGGTCACCGCCACCGGCCTACGCGGCCACGAACCCTGGCCCGACACCACCACCGCTCTCCAAGACCTGGAGCAACAACTCGCCCTCGGCATATGGCAGCCCGCCGACGAGAGCGACCCGCGCATCGAGGCGTGGCACACCGCCTACCGCTCCTTCGGCACCAACCCCCGCCGTATCCGCCCCAGTGTCGACGCCCTCGGCCGGCGCATGACCAAGAAGGGCGTGCTCCCACGCATCAACCCGGCGGTCGACTCCTACAACTCCGTCTCCGTCCGCCACGGGCTGCCGGCCGGCGCCTTCGACCTCGACCACGTCACCGGCGACGTCGACATCCGCTACGCCGACGGAAGCGAGGAGTTCACCCCGCTCGGCGAGCCCGACACCGTCGAACACCCCAAGCCCGGCGAGATCATCTACGCCGACGCCACCGGCGTCCTCACCCGCCACTGGAATCACCGCGACGCCCACCGCACCCGCGTCACCGAGGACTCCGCCCACGTCGTCTTCGCCCTGGAAACCCTCCACGCCATGCGCGACGGCGACATCCTCAAGGTCGCGGCAGACGAACTGCAGGGCCTGCTCGTCCCGCACGCCGAGCGCACCGCGGTGCACTACCTGAGCCCCGCCCACCCCAACGCCGGTTCCTGAACCCTGAAGGTCTCGCCGCAGGCGTAGTTGTACCGGGGATGTTCACCGGATGCGGTGGGTCCTCCAGAAGGAGGTCAGGTCCTTGTCGGTCATGGACTGGGCGGCTTTCTTGAAGTCGGCGGTGGTGGAGACGCCGTACCAGTGGTCGCGGGCGTAGCGCTTGAGAAGGCGGGCCATGGTGGCGCTGCCGAGGGTGCGTTCCAGGTCTGCCAGGGCGCAGGGGCCGGCGGTGTAGATGAGGTGGTATGTGCCGCGGTGCGCCGACCAGTAGGCCATCGAGCTGGTGAGCGCGGCGTCCTGGTCGGGCCACTCGTCCGGGTCCCAGCAGTCGCGGGTGTCCAAGCCGTAGAAGCGGAAGTTGGCGTACTGGGCGAAGCTCTCGTCCAGCCAGGGCGCACGGTATTGGTCGTTGCCGACGATGCCGTACCACCACTGGTGGGCCACTTCGTGGACGACGGCGTTTCCTTCCTCGGTGGTGCCGAGCAGGACCAGGCCGGGATATTCCATGCCGCCGCCGAACTGCGGGGTCATCACCAGGTCGAGCTCGCCGTAGGGGTAGCGGCCGTACTCCGTGCTGAACCGGTCGACGGCTGCGGCGCCGTCCTGGCGGGCGAGCCGCACGCCCTCGGCGGGCGTGTCGGGTGCCCAATAGGATCTGACCCGTACGCCGCCGGGCGTGGTCTGGTCCGCGGTGCGGAACGGGCCTGCCGCCCACGCGAAGTCCCGTACCCGGTGCGCGACGCTGTGCGTGACAGTGCGCCCCGGCGTGCCGGGGCCGGTCCGCGTGCGGCCGGTCGCCGGAACCTTGAGGACCGACGGGTGGTCGAGCGTGACCTGGAAGTCGCCGGCCAGGGTGTAGAAGCTCTCGCCGGTCGACACATACGGATCGAGGTGCCATCCCGCCGCGTCATGCACGGCGAGCACGGGCAGCGCGTTGCCGAGGAAACGGAACGCGCCCTCGCGGCCGAAGCGGTCGTTGCGCCCGGGCACGGTGAGGGACAGGTCGAAGGAGACAGCCGTGCGCCGGCCGCGCTCGAGAGGTGCGGGCAGGGTGATACGCAGCGCCGTGCAGTCCACGCTGAGACGCCCCGCCGTGCCGCCGCGGACCCGGGACACGGTGACGGGGGAAGGGCTGCCGGAAGTGCCGCAGGCATCCACGCCGTTGCCCCACAACCGCAGGTACACCTCGCGCAGAGGCCGGTCGGAGGCGTTGCGGAACGACACGCGCTGCCGGCCCTTCCAATGGGTGCCGTCGGCGTCGGCGCGCAGGGTCACGTCGTAGCGCAGGTGATCGGGTGTCGCGACCTGCACGCTCTTCGCCGCGGCCGCGCGTTCGGGGGCGGCGTCGGCGACGCCGGCGCCGGCTCCGACGAGCAGCGCGAGTAGGGCAACGAGCAGACGACTAGGGGTTGTTGACGGCCACGCGGAGAGAGACGGCATGGCAGCCGATCGTGCCACAGCGCTCTCCGGGATACGCCCTCCTGTGCGGGAAGTAAGCGGGCCGGTTCCGTTTGCCGCGGCCGAGCACGACAGCGTGCACGGTTGCTGGACGATCGGGCCGGCGGGCGGGTCGCGGACGGTGTCAGGACGCCTCGGACGCCACCACAACGGCAGCCCCGCTTCGGGCTCCGCATACGCCAGTGATCAGCCGGCCAAGGTGGCGGCGGCGACCCAGGCCAGTCCCTACGGCGGGGCACCGGGGCAGGATTCGAACCTACGTCCACCCGGTCCCGAGCCAGGCGCTCCACCGCAGAGCTTCCCGGTGCCCATGAGCCGCAGACGAGGGCAGGGCTCGAACCTGCGTCCAGCCGGTTAAGAGCCGGCCGCTCCACCATCTGAGCTTCCTCGCCGGCCCCGAGTCTCCCGGTCGGCGGCGGCGAGGTCAACGCATTTCCGCCGCCGCGGGCCATGGCGGCTTCCCGGAGAAGACCCCTGCCGAGCGCAGCAGCGTGGCCAGCATCGGGTCGGCGACCGTAACACCGTGCACCAGCTCGGGCGTGGCCCGGAACGGCACCGGGCGGACCACCCGCTTCGCTCGGGTCCAGCCGCCCCGCGCGGGATCCACACCGTGGCGCCGGCAGACCTGTTCCACGAGCCACCCCGGGCACTCCGCCTCTCCACGCAGCACCTGCCAGGGCAGCGGCAGCTCGGCCCACACGCCGGTGTCCGGGTGCAGCCCACCGCCCGCCTGGCGGTGCCAGGCGGCCACGTCTGCCGCGACGAGGAGCAGCACCTTGCCGGGGCAGATCCGCTCGATGAGGTCCTGTGCGCCCATGGCCTCCAGCAGTGCGAACCAACTGGACCGTGCCGTGGTCCAGGCCCGTGCCGCCTGGTTCCAGGTGGTGGAATCCTGCCCGCGCTCCACGACCATGGTCGTGCGGTCCACCGGCTGCCGCTGCCACAGTTCCTCCAACTGCTCCGCGACCTTGAGCAGGATGCCGTACCAGCGCCCGAGCAGCAGTCCCCGCTGCTCGTCACCCACATGCTTCAGCACCTCGGCGGTGGGATGCACATGGGCGACGGCGAACCAGTTCGCGGTGTCCGCGTCCAGCCGCCGGAACAGGGCGTCGGCCACCTCGTCGTAGGGACGCTGCTGGCCGGAGACGGTGAACTCGCTGCGCAGGTTGGCGCGTGCGGTCAGGTACGCGATGAACGCGGCCGTGCCGGCATCGGCTGTGAACTCCTCGTACGGCAACCGGGAGGCGAGCCCGCTCTTGCCGATCACCGTGATCTCGCGCTTGTGCTGCTCCACCAGGATCCGGGCGAGCTTGGCCTCCATGCGGCGCAGAAGCCGGAACCGCTTGTTGTACTGCCGCTTGGACACCTCCCCCAGCCCGGCCTCGGCGCGCTGCTCACGATCGAGCCGGTCGGAGAGGAAGTCGCTGTGCCCGTACTGCTTGCGGATCTCCTCGCCCGCGGCCCGGATGACCGCCTCAACCTGCGCAGGATCATCCCCGGCAGCCTCCGGAAGCGCGGTGACGGTGGCGAACAGATCGGCGGCCCGGGCAAGTTGCCGCTGCGCGCCGACCGGGCCGGCGAAGTCCTCCAACATCGACGTGTAGCCGTGCCACAGGCTGCGCAGTGACGTCCGTGTCGCCTTCTCCAGCGTGGTCCGGGTGCGCCGGTCCAAGGAGCCCGGCGTCGTGTCGAAGAGGTCACGGATCAACTGGGCGACGTCCTCGGGGCGCTTGCGCTGCCCGAGGGAGGCATACAGCTCCCGCAGAAGCCGTTCGGAGTGCGCGGACATGCGCATCAGGCTGGCATCCCTGCCCACCGCCGCTCCACCGGTTATCGGCCGGACGCGGGCTTCCCGAGTCCCTGGATGGATGGCGCGGGGAGGGCCGGACAGTCCGGCCCTCCCTTGTGTGCACTGGGAGTTACTCGGTGACCTCGTGGTCGTGGCCCTCGTGCAGGCCACCGCCGCTGCCCGCCGAACCCTTGGTGTTCTGCGGCGCCACCGGCCTGCTGAGGAGGCTGGTGTCCCAGGCGTACTGGCCCACCGCGTTGGCGATGACGTCGATGTTGACGTCGAACGCCTTCATGTTGATGTTCTTCAGGTTGTCGCAAGCGGCGTGGTAGCAGGCGTCGTACGCGACACCGGCCTTACCGCCGTACACCTTCGCCTGCTCGGCCGTCTTGACGCCCTCGGCGCCGGTGAAGGTGCCGCCCGAGGGAATGCCCACCTCGATGAACGGCCCGTAGTCCGAACGGCCGGTGAAGTCGGTGCCCTCGTGCGGGATGCGCCGGCTGTCCAGGTAGTCGGTGATCTGCCGCTCCAGCTGCGCCGAGCCCTCCGGGCCGGGACCGGCACCGACCTGGTCGGAGTCGTCGCCGTCGTAGACGAACTGGGCGTAGTTCGGCGAGGCGATCATGTCGAAGTTCAGGTAGAGCTTGACCTTCGCACGGTCCCCCGCCGAGAGGCTGTCGACGTACGCCTCCGAGCCCAGCAGGCCGAACTCCTCAGCCGACCACCAGGCGAAACGCACCTTGTTCTGGGTCTTCTCGTGGGCGAGGTTCAGGGCCACGTCGAGGATGCCGGCGGAGCCGGAGCCGTTGTCGTTGATGCCCGGGCCGGCCGCCACCGAGTCCAGGTGGGCGCCGAACATCGCCACGTTGTCGGCGTCGCCGCCCTTGGTCTCGGCGATGACGTTGTAGGTGCGCCGCATCTCCGCGAAGGTGCGGATCTCCAGGTTGACGGTCACTGCGCCGGAAGCGGCCTTGGCCGCCAAGGCCTGACCGTCCGCCTGCGTGACGCCACCGGTCGGGATCTTCGCGACGTTCGGGTCTCCCAGGGTGCCGTTGAGCGCGCCGTCGGTGTTGTTGTAGATGATCGCGCCGACCGCGCCCGCACCGGCGGCGGTCGCCTGCTTCTCCGCAAAGGTGCAGCCGCCGCGCTTGATCAGCGCGATCTTGCCGGTGAACGTCCCCGGCGCGTAGTCCCCCGGCTCGCAGCCGGTGGTGTCGTCGACCGGCACCACCGCGACCGGGGCGGTGATGCCGCCGGTGGGGCTGTTGGCGGAGTACGTCATGGCGATCAGCGGAATGTCCTGCTGCTGCGGCGACACCACCCGCAGGCTCTCCGCCAGCGTCTGGCTGAACTGGTAGTCGAACTCGTTCCGGGTCACCGAGTACCCGGCCTTCCGCAGCAGGCCCTCGACGTATTCGGCCGACTGCCGGTGCCCCTCCGACCCGGCCACCCGGGTGTTCCCGTTCTTGTCAGCGATCCGCTGGAACTTCTTCAGATGCTCGTAGGCATCCTCGGCGTTGCTCTTCTTGACGAGCTTCTGTGCAAGCTTGGCAGCCTCCTTGGCAGGGTCGCTGTGGGCGGAGGCGGTGCCCGATCCGATCAGCAACAGCGGCGCTATGAGCCCTGCGGCGGATACGGCGGCTACCGTGGTGCGGCGGTTCCGAGCGTTCAAGACGCGTCCTTCCGGCAGTCCATCAGAAATGGGCGTAATGGCCGAAAACAGGCCGAACGGGCGTCCGGCTGTACTCCGGGGCAGGCAGGGATGGCCGGATCGTCCACCCCCCTGCCACCGGCAAGGAGAAAGGTATCTGCTCAGTAAACGCTTGGTAATGGGTTGACGAGAATCTTCGATGCCGACGCCGCCCGTTGGGGGGCCGAGCGCAGCGACCGGCACCTATCCAACCGAAGTTGACCGGATGTCACCGGTGCTGACTAGTGCCGCGGCAGGCAACGTTTGCCCGTGAAGGAGCGGCGTCCGGTGCGTGCTATCGGCGTGCCGGCCGGAAGTCCTCGTACTGGACGTACTTGGGCTTTCGGCCGGTGCGGCGAGAGGGCGTGCCGGGCGTCGCGACGGGGCGAACGTTGTCTGTCGGGGCACTAGAGTCCAGGGCATGCCGAAGGTGGATGTCGACCGCTATCTGGAACGACTGGGTGTCGCGGCTCCCGAGACCCCGTCAGTGGCGGGGCTGCGGGCGCTGCACGCCGCGCATGTGGCGCGGGTGCCGTACGAGACGCTGGAGATTCATCTGGGGCGGGCGACCACGGTGGATCCCGAGGAGTCGGTGGCACGGATCCTCCGGGGGCGCGGCGGCTACTGCTTCCACCTCAACGGAGCCTTCGCCACTCTGCTCGACGCGCTGGGGTACGCCGTGACGTGGCACCGCGGCGGAGTCCAGGGCAGTCAAACCGCCCAGCCGCCCGGCGCGAACGCCAACCATCTGGCCCTCACGGTGGTCTGCGAGGGCGAGACCTGGTTGGTCGACGTCGGGCTCGGTGACGCGCTGTACGAGCCGCTGCCGCTCCGTGCCGGGGAGTACCGTCAGGGGCCCTTCACCTATCGGCTCTCGCGGTCGGCGGTCGAGCCCGAAGGGTGGCGCTTCGACCACGACCCCCGCGGCTCCTTCGCCGGGATGGACTTCACCATGGCGCCCGCCGGGCCGGACGACTTCGCCGCACAGCACCGGGAGTTGTCCACCTCGCCGAGTTCGGGTTTTGTCCGGGTCGCCTCCGCGATCCGCAGGGATGCGGCCGGCACGGACGAGCTCCGGGGCTGCCTACTGGTCCGGACGGGCGGTGACGGGCGGTCGGAGCGGGAACTGACCACCGAGGCCGCCTGGTTCGGAACCCTCGCGGAGGTCTTCGGTCTCACCCTCACCGACGTCGGCGAGGAGGAGCGTTCCGCGCTCTGGAAGAGGGTGCGGTCGGCCCACCGGGCATGGCTCGCCGCCCGCGCCGGCTGACCAGGTGGCCCCATGTGGTGTGCCGGACCACACAGTTGCCCGCCCGCACCTTGCCCGGTTGACCGCCCTCGCCGCTGCCGCTCGTGCCACGTACCACGTCATCGCTCCCGAGTATGGGGGCCGGTGGGACGCCGGTCCGGACAGACTGGGCCCGTGCCGAACTCGACCTGCTGGATGGCCGTCCAGCGGGTCGGCACCATGCACGCGTATGTGACCACGGTGACCCGCCCGTTGATCAGTACACGGCAAGGTGGAATCCTGCGCGCGTAGGACGGTGTCCCGGCCTTCCCGGCCGCGCGCCGTTTCCCGCGAGCAGAGAGCGAGCACCACGTGAGACAGCCCTCGTCCCGCAGAAAGCCCTCGCCCCACACATTCCGTGCCCTCACCCGCGCCGTCAGCGCCCTCGGCACGACGACGGCCCTACTGGCCCTCACCACCACCGGCGTCCAGGCCGCAGCACCGGCCTCCCCCGCCGGGCGCGGCGAATCGGACCTCGCCCTGGCCAGCGTCCAGGCCGACACCGCCGCCGAGCAGCAGGCGCTCGCCGCAACCGGCCTCGACATCATCGAGGCCGACGACAAGCACGCCGAAGTCCTGCTGCACTCCCCGGACGACCATGTCGCCCTGGCCGCCGGCGGCTGGACGTACCGCACCAAGAGTGTCGACGACGACCTCGCCACCCTCGACGACGCACGTGCGGCCGAGGCCGCCGCGGCCGCGGCGGGGGAGAAATCCACGCTTCCGACCGGCCGCGTCGAGTACCGCGACCTCGACACCATCAACACCGAACTCAAGGCCCTCGCCAAGCGGTATCCGAAGCAGGTCAAGCTGTTCCGGCTGCCTCACACCACCCTGCTGGGCAAGACTGTCTACGGCGTCGAGGTCACCGGGGACGTCAACGAGTACGCGGGCAAGCCGGAGTTCCTGCTCACCGGAGTACACCATGCCCGCGAGTGGCCCACCGCCGAGCTGACCACGGAGTTCATCACCGAGGCCGTCACCTCGTACGGCACCGACGACCGGTTCACCCATCTGATGGACTCGAGCAGGATCGTCGTCGTGCCGGTGGTCAACGCCGACGGTTACGACGTCTCCCGCTCCCGCATCAACGAGATGAAGCGCAAGAACTGCCGCGTCGCTCCCGGCCTTGTGCCCACCGCCGCCGACTGCGAGGACCCGGCCAACGCCAACTCGGGCGTCGACCCGAACCGCAACTACGGCGCCTTCTGGGGCGGCCCCGGCTCCACCACCAACCTCCTCGCGAGCGACCACCACGGCTCGGCGCCCTACTCGGAGCCCGAGATCGAGAACATGCGCGAGTTGGTGAACGCCCACCAATTCACCGTGGCCATCAACGCGCACACCCCGGATGAACGTCTGCTGCGTGCCCCGTCGTCCCCGTTGGAGCCCGACCCGGTCGAGGAGGACCTGTACCAGTCCCTCGCCGAGTCACTCGGCTCGGACCTCGGCGGCTGGCCGTCAGGGCCGTGGCCCGAGGTGTACTACAACGCCTCCGGCACCGCGGAGGAACACGCCTTCTACACCTCTGGCACCTTCGCGTTCACCCCCGAACTGATGCCGGGATTCAACGGACTCCTGCGCTTCCACCCGCCGTACGAATATGTCGCCGACCAGTACTGGGGCACCGGCATCTACCAGGGATCAAGCGCCCGCGAGGCCTTCCTGCACGCCTGGGAGATGTCCACCGACCGGGCCCTGCACTCCGTGATCAAGGGCAAGGCGCCGAAGAACATCGAACTACACATCACCAAGGACGTGACACTCAAGTCGTCCCCCACTCCGGTGGCCGACGGCGGCACCGTCCCGACGGACCAGCACCTCGAGTCCACCCTCAAGGTGTCCGACGACGGTACCTTCACATGGAACGTCAACCCGTCCGTGCGGCAGTCCCAGGACGCCTCCCGGCTGCTCCAGGAGTCCTGGACGATCTCCTGCCTCAACCCGGCAGGAAAGGTGATGCATTCCGAACAGGTCACCGTCACCCGCGGGGCGTCGGCCACGGTGAACATGTCGGAGTGCCCAGGCGGCCCGAAGCGCCATTGACGGCTGGAGTCCTCAGGGTCAGTCCGTGTGTCTTGAACGGAGTGCGCCGGCCCCCACCGGAAAACCGGCGGTCACCCGGGAGGGTGACCGCCGGTGTCAGTCCTTGCCCACGTCTCCGGGTTCCTTGGCCCGGAGCCCGGCGGGCCTTTGCCGGGTCAGTCGAAGTAGTCCGGCTGGCTCTGGACGTTCAGCTGGTCCAGGTGGATCTTTCGGGCCGGGTCGGTGCGCTGGTCGTTGACCTTGAGCACGTCGAAGCCCTTGGCGATGTCGTTCGAGTAGATGTAGCCGTTGTAGTAGTACGCGGACCAGGAGCCGCCCACGGTCAGCCGGTCCGTGGTGAGCGGGCCGCGCTCGAAGTAGCCGATCTCCTTCGGCTGTGTCGAGTCGGTGAAGTCCCAGACCGAGACGCCGCCCTGGTACCAGGCCTGGACCATGATGTCGCGGCCCTTGACCGGGATCAGCGAGCCGTTGTGGGCGACGCAGTTCTCGGTGTCCGCCTGGTGCCGGGGGATCTTGAAGTAGCCGCGGAAGACGAGCTTGCGGTTGTCGCCCTTGCCGACGATGTCGTAGATGCCGTCGGCTCCGCGGTTCGGACCGATGGCCGCGTTGCAGGTCGCGGCGCCTCCGCCGCCGAGTTCGTCAGTGAAGACGACCTTCTTCGCGGTCTGGTTGAAGGTCGCCGAGTGCCAGAACGCGAAGTTGACGTTGTCCTGGACCTGGTCGATGACCTTCGGGTGCTCCGGGTCCTTGATGGACATCAGGATGCCGTCGCCCATGCAGGCACCGGCAGCCAGGTCCTTCGACGGCAGCACGGTGATGTCGTGGCAGCCGGTCGTCTTGGAGACACCCGGGTTGGTGGGCGCGCCGGGGTTGCCGCCACCGTCGGGGCCGTCACCCGGGAAGAGCACCGCGAAGTTGACGAGCGCGGCCTTCTGGGGAGCGTCGCGCGGCACCTTGACGATCGAGATGCCGTCGTGCGGGGGCTGGCAGTCGGGGAACGACGGGCTCGGGGAGTACGAGGACACGTAGATGTAGACGTTGCGGCCATGGGGAACGATGGAGTGCGTGTGTGAGCCGCAGTTGGTCTCGACGGACGCGACGTACTTCGGGTTCTTCTTGTCGCTGATGTCGAAGACCTTCATGCCCTCCCACGACGACTTCTCGGTCGCGGGCTGCGGCGTGCTGGAGCAGGAGTTGTCGCTGCGTGAGGAGTCGGTCGACAGGAACAGCAGGTTCCCGGAGACGGATATGTCGTTCTGCGACCCAGGGCACAGCACCTGGGAGACCGTCTTGGGAGCCTTCGGGTTGCTGATGTCGAAGATGCGGAAGCCGTCATAGTTGCCGGCGAACGCGTACTTGCCCTGGAAGGCGAGGTCGGAGTTCAGGTCCTTCAGGGCGTCCTTGGGGATGTTGGCGACGTGTTCGATGTTGTCGGAGTGGACGACCTCGTCCTGCGCTGGTATCTCGCCCTTGGCGATGGCCGTTCTGGTCTCGGCCGCCTCGCTCTTCGACACACGCTGAGGCGCGGTGGCGCTGTCGCCGGGGTCGGGCGTCGCCACGGCCGGAGCTGCCGTGAGCAGCGCCGCCAGCAGGCCGCCAGCGGCTGCCACAACCCCGAGGTGTCTGGGCCGTGTTCGGGGACTGTTCAACAGGTTCACTGTTTCCTCCCTGGTCTCCGTTCACAAGGGAACGGTTCACGGACAACGGCAGTATCGTATTTTCCATGTACAGATCAAAGGATGGCAACGCACTCACCGTGAAAGTCTTTGATCGTGCCAAGTGGCTGGGGGTCACCGCTCTCGCCCTTGTCGCCCTCACAGTCAGCGGGTGCGACTCGGGCACGGACGCTCCGGCGAAGAAGAGCGCGCCCGGCCCCTCGGTGATCGCGCCCGGCAAGCCCGGTGAGCCCGCCCGGACCCTGTCCGCCGAGGACGCCGCGAAGGAGGTCCCCGACGGGTCCCCCAACGGGGCGGACTTCGAGTACGTCGAGATGATGATCGTCCACCACGGCCAGGCCCTGGAGATGACCGAACTCGCCAAGCACCAGGCGAAGTCGAGCGGCGTGAAGCGGATCGCCTCACGCATCGCCGCAGGTCAGGGGCCTGAAATCGACGCCATGAAGGGGTGGTTGAAGAACCACGGCGGGGGACGGCGCACAAGTGGCGGCGCGGGCTCGGGGCACAACCACGACCATGCCACGATGCCCGGCATGGCGACCGAGGCACAGCTGAAGCAGTTGCGCGCGGCGCGGGGCGTGGCCTTCGACGAGCTGTTCCTGAAACTCATGATCATGCACCACAACGGCGCGATCGTCATGGCCACGTCGGCGCTCTCGGACGGCAACAACGTACAGGTCGAGGAGATGGCGAACGAAGTGATCGCACAGCAGACCAGCGAGATCAGCCGGATGCGTGCGATGCCCTGACGATCGGCGTGGCGTTCCACGGGCCGCTCCCCCGAGGCGCTTTGGTCACTGAGTGCTCGAGGACGGTCTCTTATCCCAAGGCCGCCAGAAGTGCGCGCTCCGTGTCCGCGGCGAGTCCGGCGCGGCGCGGCCGGTGGAGTCCCTGCTCGTGTTCCCAGCGCAGAGTGTCGGCGAGGAGGTCGGTGCGGGATCGGTGGCGCAGCCCCGCGGCGGTGGCGGCGGATCCGTCGCGCGCCGCCCAGCCCTCCCATCCCGGTTCGACCACCCACATGGGCAGTGAGTCGGGGCCCATGTACTCGGTCACTCCGTGCGCGAGGAGCTGTTGGGACGCGACGGGGACGACCGGTCCGGTGTGTCCGCCGACGCCTCGAGACAGCTCGATCCACTCGGCGAAGGGCACAGTCGGGCCAACCGCGTTGTATGTGCCCGTGGTTCGGCGTTCCGCAGCGTCAAGGAGCCACGTCGCCAGGTCGCGTACGTCGATGGTCTGCGTCGGTGCCTTCGGGGTGTCGGGGACGAGCAGCGGCGCCTGCGGGGCACGGGCGGCGCGGGCGACCCAGTAGCCGGAGCGGTCGCTGTGGTCACCGGGCCCGCCGATGAGTCCGGCACGCGCGACCAGGAGTCGGTCGGCCAAGGCTGTCCGGGCAAGCGTTTCACAGGAGGACTTGGCCTCGCCGTACAGCTCACGACCGACCTCTTCGTGCTCTGTGGCGGTCAACAGGGCGGCGGACTCGTCCGCACCGGGCTCGCCGTGGGAGGCGTACGCGCTGATCGAGGAGACGTAGATCCAGTGATGTGCCCGCGCGCCCAGGGCCGCAACAGCTCTGCGTACGAAGCCGGGTTGCCAGGACACCTCGAGCACAGCGTCCCATTCCCGGTCGGGCAGGGACGCGTACGCGACGGGGTCGCGCCGGTCCACGGCCACCAGACGCGCGCCTTCCGCGACGGGCCCGCTGTCACCACGTGCCAGGCACGTCGCCCGGTGGCCACGGTCGAGGGCCTGCCGGGAAACTTCACGCCCCAGCCAGGCCGTACCGCCGAGGACCAGGATCTCCATACGCTCCATGACGGCACTCAATCAGCACGGCCGGATCACACCAAGAGGCTTCTGCCGTCGGCAGAACCACAGAAACCCGCATGCGGCGCTCGCGCAGCCGCCGCGCACCAGCGCCGGACTCACGCTGGCCGGGACGCGACTGGGAGAGCGTGCGCTTCACGACGTTCTGGCTCTGTGGTGTGATCGCTGTGGTCAACGGGAAGCGCCGGCCGCCGGCGGGGGCTCGGCCGCTTGGCAGGCCGGGCAGATGATCTGCGCATGTTTTCCGTATCGCCGGGTGAGCCCCTGGCAGCGCGGGCAGTAACCGACCTCTTCAGGCGTGCACCCCAGCAGGCGCGCAGCGGCCGTCCGGTCGGTCGCCGGGTCGATACGCTGAGCCATCTCGTCCACATGCACGAACATATCCGGGCATACCGGACCACCGCATGCGCAGCTACGGCGCTTACGCGAAATCGATGTTCATCTCAGTGCCGGCCGGCAGAAGGCACAGCGCTCGACGGTGGGATCCGTGAGCGCGGCACGCGCCTCGTCCACCCTGATCCCGCGATCCGGAGGTGGCGCGGAATGGGCCGGAGCTTCCCGGCGGCGGTGTCGGTGCGGGTGGCGCGGGTGGTCAGGGTGGTGGCGATGCGCCGGGTGGCAGCCATGCCACCCGCCGCAGACTCCATACGGCGTTCACCGGTTCACCTGCGGGGTGACTTCCTCGATCACGACGCCGTTCCAGAAGGCGACGTGATTCTTGATCTTCCGGGCAAGCGGGCTGGGATGCCGGTAGGACCAGGCGGCGTCCGGGTTGGTCCGCTCAGCGACGGTCACCGTGTAGTAGCGGGCGAGCCCCTTCCAGAAGCACAGCGACCTGGTCCGGCTCTCGGTGAAGTACTCGCGATGGAGCGACTCGGGCGGGAAGTAGTGGTTGCCCTCCACCACGACCGTCCGCTCGGCCTCCGCGAGCACGGTGCCCTTCCATACGGCGCGCATCATGACCAGCCACCTCCGACGAGATCCTTGGGCTCCATACCGCGACGCTGGAGCACAGGCCACCGGCCCGACGGTGACCGCGCTTACGCTCCCCCGCCCGTGTCGGCAGCCGCGCGCAGGGCCTGCCTGAGCTGGTCGACCCCGGGCGCACCAGCCAAGCCATGCTGGGTGCGGTAGACCCGGCACGCCACCGAGGGCGAGGAGCCGGGCTGGGCGAACGGGTCGCGGCCATTGATCAGGATCGTCGGGGAGCCAGTGAATCCCGACCGCTCGGCCTCAGCCTGATCCGTGATCACCCTGGTGGTGAAGGTTTCGCCGGACAGCCCGGCGCCGTCCAGAGCCTCCCGCAGCTGCTCCTCGGCAATCTGCTGGTTGGGGCATCCTGACACCACGAAAATCTCGATCTTCATACCTCCAGGATCGCGCATCTGGACATGTTTCAGACCACGCACCCACCAGCACTCAGGCGAGAGGTGGTCACATCGACGGCGGCCGATGGCTGAGCGGGGAACACCGGCCTTTCGCGACGCCGTGTAAGTGTTCGCGCACGTGGAAGGATGAGGCCATGTGGTCACGGCTGCCGTTCGGGGAGAGGTTGCGGGCTGAGCTGGGTTCGCCTCGCCGGACTCGCAGGCTGGGCAGCAGTCCGCGATCACGGGTATGGCGGACAGAGCTGTCCGGCACACCGGTGGTGGTCAAGCAGCTCATCGAGGGTCCAGGGGCCGCCGAGAGATACGCCCGCGAGGTGGCCGCGCTGCGGCTCGCGTCCCGGGTCGACCCGCCCGTCGTGCCAGCACTCCTTGGCGCAGACCCCGTCGAACGGGTGCTGGTCCTGGAGCACTTGGACCACCGATCGCCGGCTGACGACTGGCTGGTCGGCTATGCCGAGGCACTGGCCCGACTCCACGCGGCCACCACTGCTGACGACGCCGGCCTTCTCCCCGCCTGGTCCGCTCCCACCGGAGACGACATCGGCTCCTTCCTCGGGCTCGCTCGGACGCTCGGCTGCACGGTGCCATCCGCAGTGCGGACCGAGCTGGACGACCTCCTGAACCGCCTGACCCACACATCCGGACATGCCCTGCTGCACGGCGATCCCTGCCCCGGCAACGACATGCACACCAGCAGCGGGGTCAGGTTCATCGACTTCGAGCAGGCCTCGCTCGGCCATGGACTCGTGGAACTCGCCTACCTCCGCATCGGCTTCCCGACCTGTTGGTGCGTCACGGCCCCGGCTCAGCCCCTGCTGAACGCGGCGGAGTCCGCCTACCGCACGGCCTGGCGCCACGCGACGGGCGCCGATCTCCAGGACGATCTCACCGACACGTGCGCGAGCTGGCTGCTTCGAGGCGACGCACTGGTTGAGCGGGCGCACCGTGGGACCGCCGACCACCTGTCCAAAGTCCCCACCAGGGACTGGCGGTGGGGCACCGCGACAGCTCGGCAGCGGCTCGTCCACCGGCTTGGGATCATCAGCCGGATGACCATGAGCGGCAGCGAACTCGAGAATCTGGGGCAGCTCGCCGTGGCCATGCGCGACGCCATGCTCACCCGTTGGCCCGCGCTTCAACCACTGCCGGCTCAGCGGCCCTAAGGGCCCCCGGTCACTTGGCCGGAGGCACGAAATCCCGATCCGCCGAAGAAGCCCGCCTGAAGAAGCAGGAGCTGAGACCGCTCGGTCCAGATGTTCAAGGAGCGGGGGCGCCGTTGATGGGCGGTGTGGGGCGGTTCAGGCGCCAGACCACGTCGATGCCGCAGCCGGAGGGAGCGGCAGGTGGTGTGGGCTGCTCACGCCCAACTTCGGTGAACCCCAACCGGCGCGGAATGGCACCACTGGAGGTGTTGGCCAGATCGTGCGTGATTTCCAAGTACTCCACGTCCGGCAGGGCGAACCTCTCGGTGACCAGGGCGGCCGTCGCCCTCGTGGCGATGCCCTGGCCGGCGGCGGCAGGGTGCAGCCAGTACCCCATCCTCCATCCCTGCGGTTCGGCCCCGCGGTAGGTCTGGCACATGCCGATGGGCGTGCCGTCTTTGATGACGGCATAGTTGTAGATTTCGCCGCTTGCCCACTTCGACTCGGACTTCGCCAGAAAGTCTCGGGTCCTCGTCTCGCTGTGCTGGGCGACCCACGGCATCCACGGGCGCAGGTGGTCCAGAGACTCCTCGATCAGCTTGAATGCCTGAGCGAAATCGCACTGTCCCCGCCAGCGCCGCAGGATGAAGTCTCCGCACTCGATGATCTGACTCGGTCGGTCCATGACAGCCATGATTGTTTCGCAGAAAGGGTCACGGCAACGAGATATGAGGAACCGGCGCGCTGAAGTTCCGCGAGCGCGACCAGCATTCATCCGTCCTGTTCGTTGGCCGGGTGACTGGTGGACTCGGCGTCCTCGGTAGCAGCCCAGGCGGCGAGGAGTTGGAGCTTGTCGTGGTCGGAGGTGTGGGGTGGGGCGCTGTAGGCGGTGAGGGTCAGACCAGGCTGGGCAGGTAGTTCCATGGCATCGAAGTCGAGGGTGATCTCGCCGATGGCAGGGTGCCGGAAGGCTTTGCGGCCGGTGTAGTGCAGGCGCACGTTGTGCTTGGCCCGAGCGGTGCGGAATTCGTCGCTGCGGGTGACGAGTTCGCCGATCAGGCCCGTCAGGTCGCTGTCGCCGGGCGCACGGCCGGCCTCGGTCCGCAGCAGGGACACGGTGGTGTTCACGGACTCCTCCCAGTGCGGGAAGAACTCGCGTCCGGCGGGGTCGAGGAACTGGAAGCGGGCCATATTGACCGGCTCCCGAGCTCTGCCGGTGTAGAGCGCGCCGGACGCGGCCTGGGCGCGGACATCGCCCGCCAGGCCCTGGCCGCAGGGCACCAGGTCGTGGCCACCGGCCGCCGCCCCGAGCGCGTCCTGGAAGCCCTCGGCGGCGAGCACGGCAATCTGCTGACCACCGCGCTGGACATCACGGACTCGCAGGCGGCCCAGAGCGCCGCCCAGGCCGGCGTCGACCGTTTCGGCCGCATCGACGTGCTGATCAACAACGCGGCCAACTTCTACGCGGGCTTCTTCGAGGAGCTGTCCGAGCGGCAGATCCGGGCGCAGATCGAGACGAACCTGTTCGGGCCGATGAACGTCACCCGCGCCGTCCTGCCCGTGATGCGTGCCCAGCGCTCGGGGCACATCGTCACCGTCTCCTCCCTCGCCGGCGTGGTCGGTGTCGACTTCTGTGTCGCCTACTCGGCCGCGAAGTTCGGCGTCGAGGGCTTCATGGAGGCCCTGCACCATGATGTGGAGCCGTTCGGCATCCACACCACGATCGTGGAGCCGGGCTTCTTCCGCACCGAACTGCTCGTGGATGCCTCCACCACGTATGCGGAGCTGTGTATCGAGGACTACGCCGAACGCACCGCCGCCACGAGGAAGCAGTGGGAGTCCATGAACGGCCGGCAGGCCGGCGACCCGGCCAAGCTCGCCGACGCACTGCTCAAGGTGGCCGACCTCGACCGGCCGCCACTGCGCTTCGTCGCCGGCGACGACTGCCTCCAAGCCGTCGAGGCCAAGGCCAAGGAACTGCTCGCCCAGGTGGCAGCCTCCCGCGAGCTCGGCTCCGGCCTCGCCCACACCGGCGCCGCGAACACCGCACCAGCCACCACGACATCGAGGAGGAGAGCAATGGAACACGTCACGAGCACCCCCACCGTGAAGGCCCCCGCCGAACGCTTCACCGGCGACGTCTACCTCAACCTGATCGAGGCCCCCACCGAACCGGCCCGCCTGGCCGTCGGCCTCGTCCGGTTCACGCCCGGCGCCCGCACCAACTGGCACTCCCACGCCAACGGCCAGATCCTCCACATCACCGACGGCGTCGGCCTGGAGGTGCCGGCCAGGGTGTCGCCGTCTACCGTCACGGCGAAGGTCAGGTTCAGCCGCAGGGGCTTGGTGGTGGACTGCTTCCATGTGAGCTGGTCACCCGCCAACTCCACATCTCTGAGTGGTACTTCCTCCGCCGTGCCACGGGCGACACCGGTGAGGCCCGTGTCCTTCCCGCGGAGTTCGACGGCGGCCTTGATCACGCCGATGGGAGTGGCGATGGACAGGTCCCAGATGCCTTCGACGGACATGGAGTGGTTCTTCTCCTTTTCGCTGTACGGAGTGGCGGGGCGCGGGGAGGGCCGGTCGGTCACAGGCGAGTCGGCTCCGGGCCCTGCGCCCGCCAGACCGTGCCGCGGCGCTCGTACGCGAACAGTTCCTCGACGGCGTGTGCGATCCGGGGCCCCACCTCCCGCTCCAGAAGGTGGAGGGCGAGGTCGAGCCCGGAAGTGGCTCCCGCACTCGTGACGAGGTCGCCGTCGTCGACGACCCGGGCGTGCACCGCGTGTACCCCCGTGGCGTCGAGCAGGTCCAGGCCGAGGTGGTGGGTCGTGGCGGGCCGTCCCTCGATGAGCCCGGACAGGGCCAGCACGAGCGAGCCCCCGCAGACGGCGCCGACCATCATCGCCGGGTTGTCCAGGGCACCCTTCAGCAATGCGGGCAGCGGGGTGGACAGGGTGCGGCCCAGCAGTACGGGGACGGTGGGCTCGGACGCCTCCTCGACCGGCACATCGCCGGGCTCCCCGACGGGCCCCGACGCGCCGGGCACCAGAACCACTCCCGCACGCCCGGGGTCGAGCGCGGCTGTCGCGCGCAGGGCGAGCCCGCCCGTGCCGCTGACCACGTCGCGCGGCCCTTCGGCGGAGACCAACTCGACCTGGACCGCCCCGCCGGACGCGGCGCCACCGGCGTGCAGCACCTCGTACGGGGCGATGACATCGAGCGGATCGAAGCCGTCGAACAGGACGATCTGAACGTGCATGGGATGGTTCCTTCGCATACGACAGGTCCCGGGCCGCGCCGGGATCGCCACCGACGCTAGCCAGCCGCACATCCGCGCCCCAGTGGCATTCATGACGGGTATCAACGGGATGTCGCCACATCGTGTGGAGTCGTCCTTCGGCACACCTGACCTGGTGGTGACGACGTAGCAACGGTGGCGGGAATGCGATGACGCGGTATGTTCTCGCCATGCACACCATCGCCGTCCTGGCGCTGGATCAGGTGATCCCCTTCGACCTGTCCACGCCGATCGAGGTCTTCTCCCGTACTCGGCTCCCCGACGGGCGCCCCGGTTACCAGGTTCGTGTGTGCGCCGAGCGCCCCGAAATCGACGCCGGCGCGTTCACGCTCCGCGCGCACCGGGCACTCGACGGCCTCAAGGGCGCGGACACGGTCATCGTGCCGGGCACGGCCACCCCCACCGCACCGCTCACGCCCGCGGTCCGCGACGCGCTGCTGGCGGCCGCCGCGGACGGCACCCGGATCGCGTCCATCTGCACGGGCACCTTCCCGCTGGCCGCCACCGGACTCCTCGACGGACTGCGCGCCACGACGCACTGGATCGCGGCGGACCTGCTGGCCGCGCTGCATCCGAAGGTGACGGTCGACCCCGATGTGCTGTACGTCGACAACGGGCAGATCCTCACCTCGGCGGGCGCCGCCGCAGGCCTCGACCTGTGTCTGCACATGATCCGCGGCGACTACGGCTCGGCGGTGGCCGCCGACGCGGCCCGGCTCTCCGTCATGCCGCTCGAACGGGAGGGCGGACAGGCGCAGTTCATCGTTCATCAGTACGCGCCCACACCGCAGGGATCCTCCTTCGAGCCCCTGCTCACCTGGCTCCAGGACAACCTGGGCCGGAACCTGACCCTCGCCGACATGGCCGCGCACGCCGGCGTCAGTACCCGCACCCTCATGCGCCGCTTCCGCGAGCAGACCGGCGCCACCCCGCTGCAATGGCTGCACCGGGCGCGCATCCGGCAGGCCCAGCACCTCCTGGAGACCACACAGCACCCGGTGGAGCGGATCGCGGGACAGGTCGGGTTCGGATCGCCCACAGCATTCCGCGACCGCTTCAAGCGGACGACGGGCGTCAGCCCACAGGCGTACCGCCGCACTTTCAGTTGAACTGACCCTGCTGGGCCCGCAGCCACGCGCGTCGTGGAGCCATATCCGCGCCTCCACCCGCGTCCCGGAATAGCCGCGGGCCCGCCCCGCGTTACCGCGCACATGACGACGAACGCGCCGCGACCCGAGGTGCTGCGCTACACCGCCTTCTCCAGCGCCCCCGACGGCGGAAACCCCGCCGGCGTCGTTCTGGACGCCACCGCTCTGGACGACAGCGACATGCTGGCCATCGCCGCCGACCTCGGATACTCGGAGTCCGCGTTCCTGACCGCGCCCCCGGAGGGCCTCGGCGGCCAGGAGGGACGGGCGTACGGCATCCGTTACTTCAGTCCCAAGGCCGAGGTGCCGTTCTGCGGGCACGCCACCATCGCGACCGCCGTCGCGCTGGCCGAGCGGATGGGCCCCGGGGAACTGGTGTTCGCGACGCGCGCCGGCACCGTGCCGGTGGAGGTGGCCGAGGAGAGCGGGACGGTCAGGGCCACACTCACCAGTGTCGAGCCGCACATCGGAGACATCGCCCACACCGACCTCGCAGAGGCACTCACAGCCCTCGACTGGCCGGCCGCCGATCTCGACCCGGCCTTCCCGCCCCGCATCGCGTTCGCCGGCGCCCGCCACCTCGTACTCGCGGCGGCGACTCGCGCGCGCCTCGCCGATCTCGCGTACGACTTCCCGCGCCTCGAAGCCCTGATGCACCGCTTGGACCTGACGACGGTCCAGTTGGTGTGGCGGGAGTCGGCCACCGTCTTCCATGTCCGTGACCCGTTCCCCGTCGGCGGCGTCGTCGAGGACCCGGCGACCGGCGCCGCGGCCGCCGCGTTCGGTGCGTATGCCCGTGAGCTCGGCCTGGTCCCCGAGGACGCGGTCCTGACCCTGCATCAGGGCGAGGACATGGGCCGCCCCGGCGAACTCACGGTGATGCTGCGCGCGGGTGACCCGCGCGTCCGGGTCAGCGGCACGGGAACTCGCATCGGCTAGTCGGTCCTGGCCGACCCGGCAGCGGCGCCTCCACCGGTGACGGCGGTGCGGGTGGATTCGTCGACGTGGAGCGTGAAGACGTCGGGGCGCGCGTAGTGGCCGGTGGGGTCGAAGTCGAAGCGGGCTCGTGCGAGGTCGTCGAGGTCCAGTTCGGCGGTCAGGATGCCCTCGCTGTCGCGCAGCGGGCCGGCGAGGACCTCTCCGAGCGGGGAGACGATGACGGAGCCGCCGCCGATCAGGACGGTGTCGGGCGCGTCGCCCTGGACGGGGTGGAGGTCGGCGGGCAGGGCTTCGCGGCGCAGGTACTGGTTGGCGCTGAGCACGAAGCAGCGGCCCTCCAGGGCGATGTGCCGCATGCTGGCCTGCCAGGCGTCGCGGTCGTCCACGGTCGGCGCGCACCACAGGTCGACGCCCTTGGCGTACATGGCCGTACGGAACATCGGCATGTAGTTCTCCCAGCAGATGGCCGCGCCGAGGCGGGCGGTGCCGGTGTCGACGACCGGGAGGGTGGAACCGTCGCCCTGGCCCCACAGGTAGCGTTCGGCGGCGGTCGGCATGAGCTTGCGGTGCAGGCCCAGGTAGCCGTCGGGGCCGAAGAAGAGGGCGACGCAGTAGAGGGTGCCGCCCCGGCGTTCGACGGCGCCGACGACGGCGTGGCAGCCGAGGTCCCGGGTGAGGGCGGCCAGGGTGTCGGTCTCGGGGCCGGGGACGTCGATGGCGGCGGCGTGGTAGCGGCGGAACAGTTCACGCCCGGCCGGGGTGCGGCTGCCGACGGTGATGTCGAAGTCCAGGCCCTTGGGATAGCCGCCGAGGAACGCCTCGGGCAGGACCACGACCTCCGCGCCTCGGTCGCCGGCGGCCTCCTGGATGAGTTCCTCGGCGCGCTTCAGCGCGGCCTGCGTGTCGAACAGCGGGGCGGCCGCCTGGACGACGGCAGCGGTCACGGTACGGCGGGACTCGGGGGGCGCGGCAGCGGCGCGGGGCAGCGAAGTCATGGCACTGAGACTAGGAATCCCTCGAATCATCGAGCAAGGCAGTGGCGGGGACAGGGGTTGACGCGACGCTTTCCGTATCGCCGGGCAGGTCGCCCAGGGGTTCTTCCCTGGTGACGACCCGGTCGGCGTCGCGCATCAGCTGATCGGCGGCGGTCACGCCTCTGCCTCCGGGTAGTCGTCCAGGATGGCGAGCGCCGCGGCGGTCGCGGCGACCGGGTCGCCGGCACGCACTGCTTCGAACAGCGCCGTGTGGAAGGGGTCGTCGCCGGCGTCGTCCATGCACTGGTTGGCCTTGACGGTCTCCCACAGGACGTCGCTCATGTTCCGGTAGAGATCGCTGAGCACCGGGTTGTGGGACGCCTCGGCGATGCGCAGGTGGAAGTCGACGTCGGCATCGGTGAAGGCGTCCAGGTCCCGGGCCTGGCCTGCGGATTCCCTGCGTGCCATGGCTTCGCTGATCACGGCGAGATCGTCATCGGTGCGCGTCGTACTGGCGAGGCGGGCGGCGACGATGTCCAGGCCGCGGCGGACAACGAGGATGTCGGCGGTCCTCGCCCGGTCGAAGTGCCGGCGCAGCGCGACCTGGCCCTCGTCGGTGGCGATGACGTAGGTGCCGTCGCCTTGACGGGTGGTGAGCAGTCCGGCGTGGACGAGCACCCGGACCGCCTCGCGGATGGAGAGCCGGCTCACGGCGAGGGTCGCGGCGAGCTGGTCCTCCGGCGGAATCCGGTCGCCCACCTGCCATGTACCCCGCGCGAGTTCTCCCCGCAGCTGGTTGATCACAGCGTCGACGATCGACATTCGTGCGACGGGTTTCATGCAACCCTCTTCCCTAATCATCAGATGACTTGATAACCATATGACTCTCCAGGGACGGAGTTCCAGCCCTTTCACCGACTCGAAGGGGGCCGCTGGCATGACCCACGCCCTGTTCACCCACATCCGACCTCATGGCGGCGATCCTCACGACGTGCTGGTGACCGACGGCCGCATCGCGGCCATCGATCCCTCGACGCGGCCCGGGAACTGCGTCGTCGTCGACGGCGGCGGTGCCCTTGCCCTGCCTCCCCCCGTCGACGCACACATCCATCCCGACAAGTCGGCCTGGGGCCGGCCGTGGCTGAGCCGCGAACCCGCCGACACACTCCGCGAACTGATCACGAACGACGTCGCCACCCAGCGCGCCATGACCTCTCCGGTACACGAACGCGCCGGCGCCCTGATCGCCCGGGCGGTCAGCCGCGGCACCCGGGCGATGCGCGCGCACGTCGATGTCGCACCGGTCCACGGGCTCTCCCACCTGCACGGCATCCGCGCCGCCGCCGCTCCGTTCGCGACGGCGATGGACCTGCAGGTGGTGGCCTTCCCCCAGCTCGGCCTCCTCACCGAGCCCGGCACCGCCGACCTGCTGGAGCAGGCCGTCAAGGAGGGCGCCGACATCGTCGGCGGCCTGGATCCGATCGGCATCGACGGTGACCTCGACGGGCATCTGGACGTGCTGTTCGGCATCGCCGAGCGCACCGGCGCACCGATCGACATCCACCTGCACGACCGCGGCCGAGCGGGCCTGGACCAGATCGCCGAGATCGCCCGCCGTACCCGGGCAGCGGGCATGCGGGGAAGGGTCACGATCAGCCACGCGTTCTGCCTGTCCGACTGTGACGCCACCGAGTTGGAGCGCACCGCCGAACTCCTGGCCGAAGCGGACGTGGCGGTGACCACGTGCGCGCTGGGCAGCGAGCCGGTCGTGCCCTTCGGGCCGCTGGTGGAACGGGGCGTGCGGGTCGGCGCCGGTTCGGACGGTGTGCGGGACGCCTGGACCCCGTTCGGCGACGGCGACATGTTCACGCGGGCGCATCTGCTCGCGTACCGCACCGATGCCCGCACCGACGAGGAACTGGAGGCGTGCTACGCCGTGGCAGCGCACGGCGGCGCGGACGTCATGGGCCTGGAGCGGTCCGACCTGCGGGTCGGCGACCCCGCCGACTTCGTTCTGCTGGCCGGGGAGTCCGTCGCCCAGGTCCTCGTCGACCGGCCGCTGCCCGCGATGGTCGTCCGGGCCGGGAACGTCGTCGCCCGTGACGGGCGCCTCGAGAGGACCACCCGGTGAAGCGCCGCAGGCCGGTCCTGCTCACCGGCGGACTCGCGCTCACCCTGACCGCCTGCGGCAACGCCGCGCTGGGCGGGCAACAGGCGGCCCTCACGACGGCGGACCTCGCCACCACCACCGTGTCGGCCGCCCACGGCGTGGACCGGATCACCTGGAACCTGCCCTACGAGCCACAGACGCTGGACCCGATCCGCTCCTTCAACTACGCCGAGAACACCGCGCTCGCGAACATGTGCGAGAGTCTGATGCGGCTCACCCCCGACCTGAAGATCCGCCCCGGTCTGGCCGAGAAGGCGGAGAATCCGACCCCGACCCGGTGGGTCTACACGCTGCGCAAGGACGTCAGGTTCTGGGACGGCAAGCAGATGACCGCCGACGACGTGGCGGCCAGCCTCAACCGCCACCTCGACCCGACGCTGGGCACCTGGTGGAGCGACTACTTCGAGACCGTCGCGTCCATCAAGGCGACCGGGCCGTACCAGGTCACGGTGGACCTCAAGCAGCCCGACGTGCTCTTCAACCAGGCCATGGCGACCGCCGCCGGCGCCGTCGTGGAGAAATCGTTCCTGGACAAGGCCGGAAAGAACCTCGGCTCTCCCACCGGCGGAGTCATGTGCACCGGCCCCTTCAAGTTCGCCGGCTGGAAGCCCGGCGACTCCCTTCGGCTGACTCGCAATGACAGCTACTGGAACGCCGAGCTCAAGGCGAAATCAAAGACGTTGGTATTCCGGTTCATCGCCGACGAGACCACCGCGGTCAACGCCCTGCGGTCCGGCGAGGTCGACGGGCAGTACTTCTACCTCCCCCCTGCCGGACTCAGCCAACTGGTCAACTCCCCCACCGGATCGGTCACGCTCGGCCGCTCCCTCACCTTCTGGGCCCTGCTCGGCGCCGCCAAGTCAGGCCCGTACGCCGATCCGCGCATGCGCGAGGCACTGTCGGCCGCCCTCGACCGACCGGGAATCGCCCGGGTGATCTTCCAGGGGGCCGCAGCCCCGGAAAGTACGCTGGCCAACTCCGACTACTGGGGCTACGCCGCGGACACCTTCCGCGCCGCACACGACGCTCTGCCCGCGGCGAAGCCCGACCTCGCCCGCGCCAAGCGGCTCCTGAAGGCCGCCGGCAAGCCGTCCCGCCCCCTCACCATCGGCATCCAAGGAAGTTCGGCGGTGCACGAACAGACAGCGAGCATCATCAAGGCCGCCGGCGAGGACCTCGGGCTCGACGTCAAGATCAAGGTCATCCCGGTCGAGCAGTACGGCAACCTCTACAGCGACCCCAAAGCCCGTGAAGGCATCGACGCCTTCCTGAGCACCTGGTACGGCAACATGCCCGATCCCCTGGACGTCTACCGCGTGTTCACCAAGCGCGGTCGGTCCAACTTCGACGACTACGCGTCCGTGGACGGCGCCGTCAGGCAGGCACAGGCCGCCTACGGCCCGCAGCAGCGGGCCGAGCTGGTCAGCGGAATCCAGACCACCGTCAGCCGGGACGTGCCCTGGACGCCGATCACCTCCCTGCCCGTCATCCTCTACATGAACAAGCGGATCACCGGAGCGGTCGCCTCGTTCTCGTACCTGTACTACCCCTGGGCCGCCGGGATCGGTGCGCGATGAGGTGGCTGACATTCCTGGCGCGACGGCTTGCCGCGCTCGCGGCGGTCCTTCTCGTGGCCTCGTTCCTGGTGTACGGGCTGCTCTACACGGTTCCCGGCGGCCCGATGGCGTTCCTGCTGGGCAACCGCAGCGGCAGCCCCGAGCAGATCGCGGCGATCCGTCACCTGTACCACCTCGACGAGCCGTTCCTGGTCCGCTACTTCAGCTGGCTGGGCGACGCGCTGCACGGTGACTTCGGTCAGTCCCTGGTCTACCGCCAGGACGTGTCCGCCCTGATGTCCACCCGGCTGGCGACGACGGGGCTGCTGGTCCTGTACGCCACGGTGATCATCGTCGTGATCGGCATCGCCCTCGGCCTGCTCGGCGCGCTGCGACGGGGCCCGGTCGACGCGGTCGTCTCCGTGGTGAACAGCGTCTTCCTGGCCACTCCCACCTTCGTCGTGGGCGTGGTGCTGGTCGTCGCCTTCGCCCTGGGGCTGGGATGGTTCCCGGTCTTCGGCCCGGGAGCGGGCCTGGGCGACCGGCTGTATCACCTGACGCTGCCGGCCATCGCCCTCAGCCTCGGCAGCGCCGGCTTCCTGGCCCGCATCACCCGCGCCTCGGTGGGCGCGGAGTTGGGCCGCGAACACGTGGAGACGGCGCGCAGCCGCGGATTCTCCGAGTCCCACATCGTCCGCCGGCACGTGCTGCGCAACGCGTCGATCCCGGTGGTGACCGTCATGGGCCTCACCGTGGCCGGCCTGATCGCGGGTTCCGTGGTCGTCGAGAACATCTTCGCGCTGGACGGGCTCGGCTCGCTGCTCGTGCGGGCCATTCTCCAGCGGGACTTCGCCGTGGTGCAGGGCGTCGTTCTCGTCCTGGTCACCGCGTTCGTCATCGTCAACCTGGTGGTCGACCTGTGCTACTCGCTCATCGACCCCCGTCTGTCTCCCGGGGAGGCGACATGAAGGCACGCCTGGGCCCGACGGGCCTCGCCGCACTGGCACTTCTCGCGGTCGTTGCCGTGGTCAGCGCCTGTGCGCCACTGCTGGCGCCCTACGATCCGAATCGGCCCGACCTCTTCAACGCGCTGTCCGGGAGCACCGGCAGCCACCTGCTCGGTGGTGACGCGCTCGGCCGGGACATCCTGTCGCGGCTGATGTTCGGGGCCCGCACGACGCTGCTGGGCCCGCTGGTCACCATCGCACTGTCCACCGTGGTGGGCACCACGCTCGCGATCGTCGCCGCGTGGTCCGGCGGCCGGGTCGACGCCGTCATCTCCCGGCTGCTCGACGTACTGTTCGCCGTGCCAGGCATCGTGTTCGCCCTGGTGACCGTGGCAGTGGTCGGTCCCGGTATGACGGGAGTGGTCCTCGGCCTGGCCGTGGCGTACACGCCGTATGTGGCCCGCGTCGTCCGCAGCGCCGCGCTGCGGGAACGCGGCCTCCCCTATGTCTCGGCCGCCTGGCTCCAGGGCAGATCGGCCGTCGCCATCTGCGGGCGCCACCTGCTGCCCAACCTGCGCCCGCTGATCGTCGCCCAGTCGGTGTCGGCACTCGGCTTCGCGATCATCGACCTGGCGGCGATCTCGTTCCTCGGACTCGGGGTGCAGCCGCCGGCCGCCGACTGGGGCCTGATGGTCAAGAGCGGGCTGGACGGTGCGATGCGCGGCCAGCCGATGGAGGCCATCAGCGCGGGCGTGTTGATCGTGATCGTGGTGGTCGCGGTGACGGTGCTCGGCGACCGGATGGGTGCTGAGCAAGGAGGTGCGCGATGAGCAACGATCTCCTGGTCCTGGACCAGTTGCGGCTCGAGGTTCCGGCCGGCCGCGGGCAATGGCGGACGCTCGTCGACGACGTCGGCCTCACCGTCGCCCCGGGCGAAGCCGTCGGCCTCGTCGGCGAATCCGGCTCGGGCAAGTCGATGACCGCGCGGTCCATCCTGCGGCTGACCCCGCCCGGCGCACGGCTGAGCGGCCGGATCCAGTTCGACGGGACACCGGTCCTCGACCTGGGGGCACGGGAGCTGCGCGCCCTGAGGTCGCGGCGGATCGCGATGATCTTCCAGGACCCCCGGGCGCACATCAACCCGGTGCGCAGTATCGGTGACTTCCTCACCGAGGCGCTGGTCACCAACCTGTCGGTGCCCCCGAAGCAGGCTCACGCCAAGGCCGTCCGCCTTCTTGCCGATGTCGGCATCACCGACGGCGAACGCCGGATGCGGCAGCATCCGCACGAGTTGTCCGGCGGACTGCTCCAGCGCGTCATGATCGCATCGGTGCTGGCCGTGGAACCCGACCTGGTGCTCGCGGACGAGCCCACGACCGCTCTGGACGTGACCACCCAGTCGGAGGTGATGGCCATCCTGGACGAACTGCGCCGGGACCGCGGTATGGCCATGCTGCTGATCACCCACGACCTCGAACTCGCCGCGGCGACCTGCGACCGCATCGGCGTCATGTACGCCGGACGGATCGTGGAGGTGCAGTCCGCCGAGGCGCTCACCGGATCCCCCCGACATCCCTACAGCAGTGGCCTGTTGACATCCCGGCCGAGTATCGACCAGGTCGTCCATCCGCTGCCTGTCGTCCCCGGCCGCGCGGTCGCGGCCTTCGAGGCGGGCGAAGGCTGCGCCTTCGCACCCCGCTGCGCGGTCAGCACACCGGAGTGCTCCACCGCCCGCCCGGCGCTGCGCGCGGTGGGCAACGCCCACGTCGCCTGTATACGAGCGGAGGAACCGTGACCGAGATCCTGGTCAGGGCGGAAGGTCTGCGCAAGGTCTACGGGAAGGGCGCCGTCGCCGTCGACGACCTGTCCTTCACCCTCGCCCGCGGTGAATCGCTGGCCGTCGTGGGCGAGTCCGGCTCGGGCAAGACCACCGTCGCCCGCATGCTGCTGGGCCTGGAAACCCCCACGGCCGGCACGATCAGCGTCTGCGGACGACCACGGACGGGCCGAACCGGCTCGGCCGAACGGCGCCGCCGGGCCCGGGAGATCCAGATGGTCTTCCAGGACCCGTACTCCTCGCTGGACCCCTTGCAGCACATCGGGGACGTCATCGAAACCAGCCTCGCCCTGCACTTCCCGCTGAGCGCGCACGAGCGGCGCAGCCGGGTCCTGGAGCTGCTCGAGGCCGTGGGGCTGACCGACCGGCACGCCACGATGCTGCCCCGCCAGCTCTCCGGCGGTCAGCGGCAACGCGTCGCCATCGCCCGCGCGATCGCCGTCGAACCGCAGGTCCTGGTGCTGGACGAGGCGGTCGCGGCGCTGGACGTCTCCGTGCAGGCGCAGATCCTCAACCTGCTGACCGACATCCGCGAACGCAGCGGCATCAGCTACGTGTTCATCTCGCACGACCTGGCGGTCGTCAACCAGATCAGCGACACGGCGATCGTGATGTCCGCCGGCCGCGTGGTCGAGCGCGGGCCGACCCGGCAACTGCTGCGCGCCCCGCAGGAGGAGTACACCAAAGCCCTCCTGGACGCGGTTCCCCGACCCGGCTGGAAGCCCCGCCGTCGCGCGGCCGGCTCCCACCCTTCCCCGCACCCCGCCTCCCCCCGTCCCCAACACTGAGAGGCCATCACCATGTGTCTGGACCACCATCAGCCGCCGCCCTCACACGTCGCCCGGCGCGGCGTCCTCGCCACCGCGATGGCACTGGCCGGCGGATCCCTGCTCGCCGGCACGGCCGAGGCGGCCACCCGTACGCCGGAACGGGAGGCACCCGGCACCGGCCCGGCACCGTCCGGCGGCACTCTCGTCATCGACGGCGGCACCCTCCTCGACCCGCTCACCGGGGACGTGACCACCGACTCCGTGGTCGTCATCGTGGACGGCACCGTGCGGGCCGCGGGCAGCCGGGACGCCACCCGGCGTGCCCGCGCGGCGCTGCGAGCGGGCGTGAGCGTGGTCGACGCCCACGGCCGATGGGTGCTCCCCGGCCTGGTCGACGCCCACATCCACATCAACTCCCTCAAGGAGGCCGGAACGGCCCTGCGCCAGGGGGCGACCAGCGTGCGCAGCGGGTCCACCACCTTCTACCAGGACATCGCCGTACGCGAACTGGCCCGGTGGGCCCCGGACCGGGCACCGCGGATGCGGGCCGCCGGCATCTTCGTCACCCCCGACCTCGGTGACACGATCCTGGCCGACCCCGACCTCGCCCCGCTGGCCCGCCTCAAGGACGGCGTCCGCTCGTCCGAGGCACTGCGCCGCGTGGTCGACGTGAACCTGAACCGGGGCGCGGACGTCATCAAGACCCGGGTCAACGACCGTGCGGGCCTGCCGGACCAGGACCCGCTGCGCCAGGTGTACAACCGTGAGCAACTCGCCACGGTGGTGGCGGCGGCGCGGCGCCGCGGAGCCGGCGTCCTCTGCCACAGCTACAGCGAACAAGGCTGCCGCGACGCCGTCCTGGCGGGCATCAGCAGTCTGGAGCACGGTGTCTTCGTCGCCGAGGACACGCTGCACGAAATGCGGCGCCGCGGGACGTACTTCACGCCCACCCTGACCGCCATCGCCGGCCTGGCCGAATCCGACGACCCCGTACTCGCCACGCGGGGGCGCGAGTTCCTCCCCGTACTGCAGCAAGCCGTGCGCAGGGCACACGACATGGGCGTCCCGCTGGCAGCGGGCACCGACTCCGCCGGGGGGCAGATCGATCCGATCGGCGGCGAGGTGGTGCTGATGCACCAGGCCGGCCTGCCGGCCCTGGACGCCATCCGCACCGCCACGACGGCGGCGGCGCGGCTGACCGGACTGAGCGGCAGCGCCGGGCGGCTGGCGCAGGGCTTCCGTGGCGACGCGGTGTTGCTCGCCGGCGATCCGCTGGAGGATCTCACAGCTCTGAGGACGCCGAGCGCGGTGATCAGCAACGGCGTCGTCGTCGGCACCTGACGGCCGCCTGCGCAAGCGGTGCGCGCTGGTCTCGGTGCAACCGGGGGTGCTCTTCGGCCACGGTGGCCGAAGAGCACCCCCGGTCACGAGGCACGGCCTGGGGCGCTCTGCCAAGATTTCTCCGGTCGTCCTGTCGATTCTCCCCGCGGCCATTCGTCATATCCGCGCAACCAACCCCCAGGCACGAGGAGCGGACCGTGAAGTACCTGCTGCTGATCAACACCCTGTCGCCCGACTCCACCGAGGAGCGACCGGCCGAGGGACCGACCGTGGAAGAGTTCATGGCGTTCGACAAGGCCGTCTCCGATGCCGGCGTCAAGCTGGACGGCAACGCCCTGGACGTCTCGAACGCGACCACCGTACGCGTCCGCGTGAATGGTGAGCGCGTCGTGACCGACGGGCCGTTCGCCGAGACCCGGGAGATCGTCGGCGGCTATTACCTGATCGATGTTCCCGACCTGGACGCGGCGCTCGACTGGGCGGCTCGGTGCCCCGGGGCCCGGTACGGCACCGTCGAGGTCCGCACGGTCTGGGAGCCGGATCAGTCGTGAACGAGTGGCGAGCGGCCCGCTCCGTGGAGGCGGTGTTCCGCGAGGACCGGAGCCGGCTGCTCGCCCTGCTCGCGGCTCGGTTCGGAGATCTCGACCTTGCCGAGGAGACCGCCTCCGACGCGATCGAGGCCGCGCTGGAGCGGTGGCCGGTCGACGGAGTGCCGGACAAGCCACTGGCCTGGTTGCTCACCACGGCACGCCGCAAGGCCATCGACCGGATCCGGCGTGACCGCGCGTACGCGGAGCGGCTGGCGGTGCTCCAGGTGGAGAGCGACCGGGCCGCCGCCGCGGTCCCCGCCGAGCCCGGCTTCGACGACATCCCCGACGAGCGGCTGCAACTGTTCTTCACCTGCTGCCATCCCGCGCTCTCCCCGGAGGCACAGACCGCGCTGACGCTGCGCTTTCTCGCCGGCCTGACCACACCCGAGGTCGCCCGGGCATTCCTGGTGCCCACCGCGACGATGGCCCAGCGCATCGTGCGCGCGAAACGCAAGATCCGCAGTGCGCGCATCCCGTTCCGCGTCCCGGGGCCGGACGAGCTGCCCGCGCGGCTGCCCAGCGTGCTCCGGGTCGTCTACCTCGTCTTCACCGAGGGGTACGCCGCCAGCTCCGGCAACGACCTCGTCCGCCCTGATCTGGCCGACGAAGCCATCCGGCTCGCCCGCATCCTGCACCGGCTGCTCCCCGGGGAACGAGAGGTGACGGGGCTGCTCGCGCTGCTCCTCCTCACCGACGCCCGGCGCGCGGCCAGGACCGACGCTGCGGGAGGCCAGGTACTGCTCGAAGACCAGGACCGCGCTCTGTGGGACGCCGGTCTCATCGCCGAGGGGCGGCGGCTCGTCGTACCGGCCCTGACCGGTCCCGGCGTCGGACCGTACGCGGTGCAAGCGGCGATCGCGGCACTGCACGACGAGGCGACCGGCTTCGAGTCGACCGACTGGCCGCAGATCGTTGCGCTCTACGACGTACTGCTTCAGATCGAGCCATTCCCGCTGGTCGCACTGAACCGGGCCGTGGCGGTCGCCATGCGCGACGGCCCCGAGGCGGGGCTTGCCCTGCTGGACGCCCTTGCCGAGGCGGAGGAACTGCGCGGCTACCACCTGCTTCCCGCGGCGCGGGCCGACCTGCTGAGAAGGCTGGGCCGCACCACTGAGGCGGCGGCTGCCTACCGGGCCGCCCTCGACCTCGTCGGCAACGTACCGGAGCGAGCCAGGCTCGCCCGCAGACTCGCGGAACTCACCGACCGGTGACGGGCCGAAGCCGACACGGGCGCGCCACACCCACGGTGGCGTCGAGTGGCAGAACCGGCGTCTGCGCCGGGTAAGTGCCGGACTATAGACGCGCGGCGAAAGGACCGGCAAGGTCAACTGGGCCCCGACGAACTCCGATTCCTCCGCCGTCATCCTCGCCCTCAGCGCGCTCGCCTCGCCGGTTGGCCGCTCACACGCAGGCGACCAGCGCGCGGGGCGTACCGGACCTCAACCGCGACGCCGTAAAAGGCAGATGATCACAATGCGGCAGCAACAAGCCACGACAGGTCGCCGGTCACTTGACTACCGGGCGTCACACGCGGTTGGCTCCGGCTCAACGAGAGCCACCCGCCCGGTCGTACGTCCGTAGGCCCTCCGCCCAAGTCCTCCCCCCGTTTGCTCCATGCTCGGCTGCACAGTGAGGTGCCGCACCCTCATGAAGACTCCTCCCCCGCACAAGTACCGCAGATCCGCCCCCGGCACCGCACTGACGGCCGCCGTCGCCGTCTGCCTGTTCATGGCCGGCTGCTCCGGCTCCGGCGACTCGCAGTCCGGGTCGGGCACGCGGGCATCCGGTGGGTCCGGGCTCAAGGTCGCCATGGTCACCCATGGGGCCGAGGGAGACGCCTTCTGGCAACTGGTCCGCAAGGGCGCCGAGGTGGCCGCGGCCAAGGACGGCGTCGAGCTGACCTACGCGAGCGACGCCGATGCCGCCGGGCAGGCGAAGTTGGTGCGGGACGCGATCCGGGAAGGGGCCGACGGCATCGCGCTGACGCTGGCCAAGCCGGATGCGATGAAGGGACCGATCGCGGAGGCCAAGGCGGCGGGCATACCCGTGGTCGGGCTCAACTCAGGTATCGGATCCTGGCGTTCCAGCGGTGTGCTGCAGTACTTCGGCCAGGACGAGAGCGTCGCGGGCCGGGCCGTCGGGGACAAGCTGGACGGCCTGGGGGCCAAGCACGCCCTGTGCGTCATCCACGAGCGGGGCAACATCTCGCTGGAGGCACGCTGCGCCGGTGTGAAGAAGGCCTTCGGCGGCAGGACCGACATGCTCTACAGCGACGGCACCGACATGGACGCCCTGACCGAATCGGTCGCGGCCCGGCTGCGGTTGGACCCTGACATCGACGAAGTGGTCACCAACGGAGCCCAGTTCGCGCTGGCCGCGGTCAAGTCCGTCCACAAGGCGGGCAGCAGAGCGCACGTCGCCACCTTCGACCTGAACAAGGACCTGGTCAAGGCGGTTCAGGACGGAGACGTGCAGTTCGCGGTGGATCAGCAGCCCTATCTCCAGGGCTACCTGGCCGTGGACGCGCTCTGGCTCTACAAGTCCAACGGCAATGTGAGCGGCGGCGGCGTCGCTCCGGTGCTCACCGGTCCCGCCTTCGTGACCAAGGCGAACGTCGCGTCGGTGGCGAAGCTGGCCGCCGGCGGCACGCGCTGAGGACATGCCGTGTACGGGGCGCCGGTGACATGACGACACGGTCGGTCTCCGTCCGCCCGGTCCCCTGCGCGGACGGCGTCCCCCGCGCTTCCCGGTCCGTACCGGACGCGCCGTCACCCCGCCCGCTCGTTTCCCCCGTCCCCGTCTTCCCGCAGATCGCTCTAGGACGATGATGTCTCCACGGACACCGACAGGTTCCCGGCGCCGTCTCGGTTCGATACGGCTCTCACTGGTCCTCCTGGCCCTGGTCCCCACGGTCGCGCTCGCCGCCATGTGGGGTGTGACCACGACCCAGATGTTCTCCGAGGGCCTCCGGCTGCGCTCACAGACAGCGCTGAGCAGGTCGACCGGCGCCATGGGCACCGACGCGGCGCTCGCCCTCCAGCTGGAGCGCGGGCTGTCGGCGGCGTGGCTGGCGTCCCCGCACGGCTCCCGGGCCGCTCTGGACGCGCAGCGCAGCACCACGGACAAGGCGGTGGCCGAGCTGGTCGGCCAGGCCGACTCGATCAGGCAGGCCCCCGCCCGCATCAAGAACCGGATGTACTCGGTCGTCGCGTCGGTGGGCAGCCTGGAGTACTACCGGGGCCAGGTGGACAAACCGACGGACATCACCGGTGAGCAGGCCCTGGACCAGTACACCGCGATCATCGACGACCAGATCCATGCCTTCCAGGAGCTCTCACAGGTCGACGACGGCGACCTCACCTCCCAGGCCGGTCCGCTCGTGGCGCTGGAGCATGCCGCGGAGCTGGTCTCCCAGGAGGACGCACAGCTCACCCTGGCGTGGTCGTCCGGGCACATGGACCAGAAGGCGTGGGACAGGTTCGCCCAACTGGTCCACACCCGCCGCTGGCTCGTCGAGGACCAGATCGTCCCCTCGCTTCAGGGCAGCACGAAGACGCAGACCGAACGGATCCTGCAGTCGGCGGAGTGGCGGACGCTGGAGGCCGTCGAGGACCGCGTGCTCGCGGCCCGGGGCAAGGCCACCGGCGCGCGCGGGTTCGCGCTGCCGGACGCGCGCGAGCGTTGGGGCGCCGCGATCGACAAGCTGTCCGTCCAGTACTCGACTCTGATCCGGCAGCAGACGGCCGCGCTGCTCGACCGCAGTGCCGACCGGGCGCACGGGCTGCTGCTGAAGGCCGCCGTCCTGAGCGCGGCCGGCCTGGCCGCCCTGGTCCTGTGCGTCGGCATGTCCTGGCGGATCACCCGGTCCCTGTCCCGGCGGCTGCTGGGGCTGAGGATCGCCACGCTCCGCCTGGCGGAGGAGCGGCTGCCCGATGTGGTGGCCCGGCTGGAGCGGGGCGAGAAGGTGGACGTGGACTCCGCGACGCCGCCGCTGGACTACGGCGCCGACGAACTCGGCCAGGTCGCCCAGGCGTTCAACGCCGCGCAGCGAACGGCCGTGCACACCGCGGTCGAACTCGCCGACACGCGGCGCGGTTTCCAGAAGGTGATCCTCGGGATCGCCCGGCAGAGCCAGAACCTGATCAACCTGCAGCTCAGCAAGCTCGACGCGCTGGAACGGCGGCACCAGGACCCGGAGGTCCTCCACGACCTGTACGAACTGGACTCCATGGCAAGCCAGTTGCGCCGTTACGAGGAGAACCTCGTCATCATCAGCGGGGAGCAGCCCCGGCGCAGCTGGACCGAGCCGGTCGCGCTGATCGACATCCTGCGCGGCGCCGTCGGCGAGGTCGCCGAGTACCAGAGGGTGGAGGTGCACACCGACGAGGAGGTGTACCTCGCCCCGCCCGCGGTGGCCGACGTGATCCATCTGATGGCCGAACTCATCGACAACGCGACCGCGTACTCCGCCGCCCCGAGCCCCGTCGGAGTGCGGGCGGCGATGGTGGCCAAGGGCCTCGTCATCGAGGTGGAGGACCGCGGCCTCGGTATGTCCGAGGAGGACTACGCCCAGTTCAACGCCCAGTTGGCCGTGTCTCCGCAGTTCGATGTGGTGGCGCTCGCCGACGACCTGCGGCTCGGCATGTTCGTGGTCGCCCGCCTGGCCACCCGGCACGGCATCACCGTGACCCTGCGCTCCTCGCCTTACGGCGGGACCACCGCGATCGTGCTCGTCCCGCACGACATCGTGGTGCACGAGGCCGCCGGCTCCCCGCAGCCGCAGCCGTCCGAGCCCGTCCGGGTGCCCGGGCCGGGGCGTCCGGAACGGACCGGCGAGAGCCCGGCCCCCGCCGTCAACGCCCGGCGGAGGAAGCCGTCCGCGGGGCGGAATGCCTCCCGTGCGGGCGACAGCGGACGCGGGGCGGAACGGACACGTGAGCCGGGGCTCTCCCCGCTGCCGCGCCGGGTGCCGCAGAGCAGTCTGGCCGCCGAGCTGCGCGGAGAGGCCGCGCCCGTCGTCGAGGACGACCCCCTCGGCGACTTCACCGCCGAACGCGCCGCCTCCTCGCTGGCCGGCTTCCAGCGCGGCACACGCGAGGCGCGGCACGACGACACCCGGGAGCGGGCCGACGACCCGAAAGAGGCCGCCGCACCGGCCGACTCCGCACCGGACGGCGCCAGACCGGCCGACTCCGCACCGAACGGTGCCAGACCGGACGGCTCCGCACCGGACGGCTCCGATGCGCGCGTTCCCGCCGCAGGCACCGCCACCCCCAAGGCCTCGACCGTGTTCGAGCCGGGGGGACATCCACCCTCGACTTCGCCCGCCGACCGCACATGAAGGACACCCACATGACACGCCCCACCCCCGCCACGCACACCCAGCTCGACCAGCTGCTGACCGGTCTCGTGGAACGGGTCGCCGACGTCAACCACGCCGTCGTGCTCTCCGAGGACGGACTGGTCGTCAGCAAGTCCACCGGATTCCCGCGTGACGACGCCGAGCGGCTGGCGGCGACCGCTTCCGGCCTGATGAGCCTCAGCAAGGGCGTCAGCATGGACTTCGGCGGCGGCCCGGTGCGGCAGGCGCTCATCGAACTGGCCCACACCTATCTGATTCTCACCTCGGCCGGACCGGGCGCCCATCTCGTCGTCCTCACCGGCCCGGGCGCCGATGTCGGTGTGGTGGCCTACCAGATGAACATGCTGGTGAAGAAGATCGGCGAGCACCTGAGCGCGGCCCCGCGTCCGGGTGCCGACGCGTCCGGCAACGGCGCGTGAGGTGAACGGAGGCGACGCGGCGGGCCGGCTCGTTCGGCCGTTCACCCTGACCGGTGGACGGACCCGTCCCAGCCGCGCCGACTTCACCCTCATCACGATGGTGACGGCAGTGGATCCGCCGCCCGAGCGGGCCGTCCGGCCCCAGCCCGAACACGCTCGCATCCTGAAGCGGTGCGCGGAGCCGATCACCGTGGCAGAGCTCGCCGCCCATCTCGATCTTCCGGTGAGCGTAATGGTGATCATGCTCTGCGATCTGCTGGAGGCCGGACGGATCACCGTCAACCGGCCGTCCCCGGTCTCCCGCACCCCGGACCTGGACCTTCTGCAGAAAGTGAGGGACGGCCTTGGCCGGCTCTGACACCACCGCTCGGCCGTCACCGGCCCCCGACACAGCGAAGATCCTGATCGCCGGGGGCTTCGGGGTCGGCAAGACCACCATGGTCGGGTCGGTCAGCGAGATCGCTCCGCTGCGCACCGAGGAACCGCTGACCGCCGCGGGCCTGGGCGTCGACGACCTCGACGGCATCGAGCACAAGCAAGCCACCACCGTGGCCCTGGACTTCGGCCGAATCACGGTCAGTTCGGATCTCGTGCTGTATCTCTTCGGCACACCCGGTCAGCAGCGGTTCTGGTTCATGTGGAACGACCTGGCCGTGGGCGCGCTCGGCGCCGTCGTCCTGATCGACGTCCGCCGGCCGGAGACCAGCTTCGCCGCCATCGACTTCTTCGAGAACCGGGGCATCCCCTTCGTCGTCGGCGTCAACGGCTTCCATGGACGGCACCCCTACCCGCCGGACGAGATCCGGGAGTCCCTGGCGCTGCCCGAACACGCCCAGGTACTGCTGTGCGACGCGCGGGACCGCGAGTCGTGCCGTGACGTTCTGATCGCCCTGGTCGACCAGTTGATCGCCTCGGCCACGCAGGCGGACGCGGCCCGGCCTCGACCGCTCCGGGGCCGCTGAGGTCCGGCGAGACGGAGCGGCGGGCGACCGCGCCCACGACCAGGTACCGCCGCCTGGTCTTCAGGATTTCCACAAGGACTGGCGTCCGAGACACGGATCACTTTGGCATACAGGCACTGGACGACATACCGACCAGTCGGCATGATGGTCGGTCACGTGATGTCGTCTCGTCTCCCAGGAGCAATGATGAGCCCCGACCACCCGCCCGGACTCGATCTCGACCGGCTGCGCGGACTGCTCGACCGGGAGCGGCCAGGTCTGGTGCGGGGCCCTCTGACCGGTCGGCTGATCGAGGGCGGACGGTCGAACCTCACGTACGCGGTCTCGGACGGCGCCTCGCAGTGGGTCGTGCGGCGCCCCCCGCTGGGCCATGTCCTGGCCACCGCGCACGACATGGGACGCGAGCACCGGGTGATCAGCGCCCTGCACCCGACGGAGGTACCGGTGCCGCGCACGGTGTTGCTGTGCGAGGACGAGGACGTGCTCGGCGCGCCGTTCTACGTGATGGAGTTCGTCGAGGGCACCCCGTACCGCACCGCGGACCAGCTCGCCCCGCTGGGCGAGGAGCGCACCCGGAACGCGCTGCTGTCGCTGGTGGACACCCTCGTCGAGCTGCACGCGGTGGATCCGGCCGAAGTGGGCCTCGAGGGCTTCGGCCGCCCCGAGGGCTTCCTGGACCGGCAGCTGCGGCGCTGGGGCAAGCAGCTGGCGGCCTCCCGCAACCGCGAACTGGCGGGCGTCGACGAACTGCACGCGGCGCTCGGGCGCGCACTGCCCGTCTCCCCCGCCCCGGCCGTCGTGCACGGCGACTACCGCCTCGACAACGTGCTGCTCGGCCCGGACGACCGGATCACGGCGGTCCTCGACTGGGAGATGTCCACGCTCGGCGACCCGCTGACCGACCTGGGCCTGCTGGTGATGTACAGCACGCCGCTGGGCATGCCCGACTCGCCGGTGTCCACCACCGCCGAGGCTCCGGGCCACCCGTCCGCGGCGGAGCTGGTCGAGCGGTACGCCGAACGCTCAAGGCGGGACGTCTCGGCCGTGTCCTGGTACACGGCGTTCGCCTGGTTCAAGCTCGCCGTGATCCTGGAGGGCATCCACTACCGGTACACGCTCGGACAGACGGTCGGGCGGGGCTTCGACCGCATCGGCGACCTCGTCCCCGTCTTCATCGACCATGGACTGACGACTCTTCAGGAAGGCTGACCGGACATGGACTTCGCGTTCGACGCGCGCACCGAGGAGCTGCGCGCCAGGCTCCTGGCCTTCATGGACGAGTACGTGTACCCGGCCGAAGCGGTGGCCGAGGAGCAGCGGGCCGCGCTGGCCTCCCCATGGGACACCCCGGCGGTGGTGGAGGAGCTGAAGGCGGAGGCGCGCAGGCAGGGCCTGTGGAACCTCTTCCTGCCGGACGCCGAGTACGGTGCCGGGCTGACCAACCTCCAGTACGCCCCGCTCGCCGAGATCACCGGCCGCTCCCCGCACCTGGCGCCCACCGCGCTGAACTGCGCGGCGCCCGACACGGGCAACATGGAGGTGCTAGCGCAGTTCGGTGACGAGTGGCAGAAGAAGCAGTGGCTCCAGCCGCTGCTCGCGGGCGAGATCCGTTCGGCGTTCGCGATGACCGAGCCGGAGGTGGCCTCCTCGGACGCCACCAACGTCACCACGCGCATCGAGCGCGCCTCCGACGGTTCGGACGAGTACGTCATCACCGGCCGCAAGTGGTACATCTCCGGCGCGATGAACCCGGACTGCAAGATCTTCATCGTGATGGGCAAGACCGACCCGGATGGCCCGGACATCCGCCGCCAGCAGTCCATGGTGCTCGTGCCGCGCGATACGCCCGGCGTCACCGTCCGGCGCGCGATGCGGGTCTTCGGGTACGAGGACCACTCCCACGGCGGCCACGCCGAGGTGGTCTTCGACCACGCGCGCGTGCCGGCCTCCCACCTGATCGGTGAGGAGGGAAGTGGCTTCGCCATCGCCCAGGCCCGGCTCGGACCGGGCCGCATTCACCACTGCATGCGGCTGATCGGCATGGCCGAGCGGGCGATCGAGCTGATGTGCCGGCGGGCCGTGTCCCGCACCGCCTTCGGCAAGGCGCTGGCCCAGCAGGGCGTGGTCCACAACTGGATCGCGGACGCGCGGGTCACCGTCGAGCAGCTGCGGCTGCTGGTGCTGAAGACTGCCTGGCTGATGGACACCGTCGGCAACAAGGGGGCACACACCGAAATCCAGGCCATCAAGATCGCCACACCCCGCGCGGTGGTCGGCATCCTCGACCGGGCGATCCAGCTGCACGGCGCGGGCGGCTTCAGTCAGGACCTCCCGCTCGCCGAGCTGTACGCGGGCGCGCGCACGCTGATGATCGCCGACGGGCCGGACGAGGTCCACCAGCGATCGCTGGCACGGCGGGAGTTGAAGAAGTACCTGTGACCGCGGGGTGAGGAACGACGGCTCCTCTCCTCCTCACCCTCTCAACCACGCGAAGAACGCAACTCCTGGCGCTGCTCACACCAGCGCCGGGAGTTGCTCGTCTCCAGTACGAGGGACTGCGCACGGCTGGGGCCGTCCAGCGGGCGAGGCCGGTCCCGGCCTGCCTCGTCTCCTCTCACCCCACCAGGCGGTTTCGCCTGTGTCACCGGTCCGTGATGTGATGCAGGACACCGGAACGGCATGGCGGATGCGGACAACTGTCAGCGTGGACCATTCACTTCACGCCCGCATCAGAGCGGGCGATCCGGAGGCGTTCCGGGAGCTGTTCCGCGCCCACGCACAGCTTGTCTTCCGGCATGCGGTGCGTGTGACCGGGGACTGGGCGACGGCCGAGGACGTCGTCTCGCTCACGTTCCTGGCAGCGTGGCGGCTTCGCGCGAAGCTGCGGGACGAGGGCGAGAGCCCACGGCCGTGGGTGATGGGCATCGCCGTCAACGTGCTGCGCAACACCTCGCGGGCCGCCCGTCGGCACGCGGCCGCGCTGACCCGCCTGCCGGCCAAGGACACGGTGCCGGATTTCGTCGACGAACTCGTGGGCCGCATGGCGGACGCCGAGGAACTCGCCGCGGCCGGCCGTGCTCTGGCACGCCTCAGACGAGGCGAGCGTGAAGTGTTCACCCTGTGCGTGTGGTCCGGGCTGAACTACGCCGAGGCGGCTCAGGCCCTGGGGGTTCCCGTGGGCACGGTGCGCTCACGGCTGTCGCGGACGCGTACCCGGCTGCGCAAGCTCGCCGCGGAAGAACTGACCACAGGCCGGACAAGACCCTACGAGCCGGTGGAACCGGTCTGCGGGAGCGGACAACACCAGGGTAGTCGCACCACAGCGGCCCGGTCGGGAGAGGAGACGGACCGATGAAGCCGACACCGAGGTTCACACAGTCGGACCCCGTGGAGCTGGCCCGCCTGCTGCCGGCGCCCGGCGATCCGGAGCTGCCGAGCGATCGCCACCGCCAACTCGAGGACGCCGTCATGGCACACATCCAGCAACTCCACAGCGCCGCGGGTCCCGACCCGGCCGATGCCCCCCGCCCGGCCCGCAGGCGCCTGCGCCGGCCTGTGCTGATCGGCATCCCGGTCGCGCTGGCCCTGGCCGGCGTGGCGGTCGTCGCCCTGAACACCGCGGGCGGACCGGCCGGCCCCGGCGAGCCGGCGCCGGTCGCGGCGCCCGTCGTGAACATCCAGGCGGGCTCCGACATCACCCTGGCCTCCACGGTCGAGCACATCGCCGAGGCTGCCGACCGCGATGCCCTGCCTGCACCTCGCCCGAACCAGTTCATCTACGTCAAGAGCAAGGTGTCCTACACGACCACGTACGTGAACGGGGACACCAACAGCTCCCACACCTGGGTTCAGCCCCTGCACGCCCGCGAGGTCTGGCTCTCCCCCGATGGGCGCAAGGGCTGGCTCGATGAACCCGGCTACCAGCCCGAGGAAGGCATCACCCTCGACAGCGACGTCGCCCGCGACTCCTACAACGAGACCAAGTCACTGCCCACCGACCCCGCGGCACTGCTGAAGAAGATCTACGCCCGCACCAACGGCGAGAGCGACCGCGACCAGCAGGCCTTCGCCACCATCGGCGACATCGTCGGCGAGCAACTGGTGCCCGCGCGAACCGCCGGCGCCCTCTACCGCGCCGCGGCGAAGATCCCCGGCGTCGTGGTCGTGGCTCACTCCCAGGACGCCGCCGGCCGCGACGGAATCGCGTTGGCCCGCCTCGACCCGCAGACAGGCCAACGCATCGAGTGGATCTTCGACCGGGACACCTTCGCCTACCTCGGCAGCCGCGGTCTGCAAGTCGCCCCGGGCCACGACGCCAAGCCCGGCACCGTCACGGAACGCACCGCGATCCTGCAACGGGCCGTCGTCGACGAGGAGAAGGAGCGACCCGCGTCACCCGGCCGCGCCTCCTGACCTGGTGACCTGTCCAGACCCGACTACCGGTGGCCGGGGGCGGCCGGCAGTCGGGTCCGCACCAAGTTCACGGCAGTGTCCCGCGCCGCTCAGGATCGTAAGCCGCGGCTGCGGCCGGGTCACCCCGGTGAAGGGCCGAAGGTGGCGCGTCCTGCCTGCCGAGCAGTTCCGTCGCCTGGTGCTGCGTGTGTGCGGCTGCCAGTTGAGCCTCCGCGACGACGTCACCGCGTTCCCGTATCAGATCCTCGTAGATCAGCAGTTGGATTTGTTCAGTGGGGCTGGGTGCCACAGTCGGTCCTTGCGCTTTCAGGCCCGGTTGAGCCGGGCGGCGATTCCGTGTCCGATCAGCAAATACATCACTGCGGGAAGACCATAATTAAGGACGACACGTAGGCCCTCTGTGTCCATTGTGAAGATATCCTGCGACCACCAGGCCAGCCAGTCCGCCGTTCCGTGCACGAACTCGACGAATACATTCGCCTGGTTCGCGTCGAGCAGGAACAACAGGATCCACAGGACCAGCAGACCAGCCGCGGTGTCGGCGATCGTGCAGACCGTAAGCGCAGCGCGGCGACCAGCGGCCTGGCGGCGCACGGAGCGGTCCGGACTCGGGGTCTGGTGGTACGCGGGGTATCCGGAAGCCGGATCTGTGTTGCTCACAAGAAATTCCGATCTGGGGAGGTGTCGTGTTGGCGCGGTCGCCCCGAGCATTGAAATTCAGTCCGGGGTGCTCCGCTTCTCTTTTCTTCTGCGTCTTGCCGACGCGGTCGCGTTACACCTCGATCGCAATGCCGCATCTATGGCTGCCTATTCCGGGTTGCAGGGACATAGACGGAAAGTGCCTTCCCACTGCGGTGACAGAGGCTCTGGACGCCTCATCACCCCAGCGCGGAAGGCACTTTCGCGGTTGCCGCTCAGCGGCTGGTCCGGTGTCGCTCCGGCCGTTGTGGCGGAAACGGTGTCATCACGCCGTCATGGAGCGGTCGTCACTGGGCGATGGACGCCTCCAGGTGGAAGGGGTTGCGCAGCTCCGGAGTGGTGCGGCGGGCCTCGACGACGAACTCCCAGACTCCGGGCTTGGGCGAGGAGTAGGTGCGCGTCAGCGGGTTGCAGCCGTAGCCGTCGTAGTAGTTGGGGTAGCAGTAGATGGTGCCGGCCGCGGAGGACTCGCCGCTGACACCCTCGGGGTTGAAGGCCCACCAGCGGGTCTGACTGTCGTCGGCGAGACCGGAGAGGTTGACCGTCAGGCTCTTGGTGCCGGCCGGGACGGCCACGGTGTAGCGAACGGTCTCGTTGCGGGAGACCGTGTCCTCCGCCGACCAGGTGGTGCCCGGGGTCAGCGGGGCGGCGGCCTCGACGGCCAGGTAGGCGGACTGTTCGACGGCCAGGGTCGAGGGGTCGTCGATGGTCAGCACGGCGCTGTGGGTGCCCTGGGTGGCAGGGGCGGCGGTCACCTGGACGACGGTCGGGACGTTCTTCTCCAGGGCGACGAACTCGGGTGCGGTGAACGTGCCGTCATTGCCCTGGAGGACGAGCTTGTAGGGCCTGGCGTCGTCTCGGCCGCTGGTGCGGGTGAGGGTGACGTCGTAGGTGCGGGACTCCCCGACCTTTTGGCCGCCGCTGCCCGGGGCGCAACTGTTGAACAGGCCGCTGCCGGTGTTCGGCGTGGCCAACTGGCCGGAGAGCACGGTGCAGACCGGGGCGGAGACGGTGACGTCGTCGGCGCGGGCGACGCCCTTGGCGATCTCCTTGCCCGCCTTGGTCAGGTACTTCCAGGCCGCCGGAACGTCGAACTGGCCACGGCCCTGGGCAATGGCCTCCACGGTGTCGTTGTAGTCGGCCGTGGAGTAGACGGCCCTGCGCAGCTCGGCAGGGGTGACGTCGATACCGTTCTGCTTGGCCGCGGAGAGCAGCAGTGCGGCGGCGCCGGTGGCCTGCGGGGCGGCCATGGAGGTCCCCTGCATCATGGTGTAGCCGTCGGGCAGGGTGTACCCGGTCTCGGCGACGGGCGCGGAGACGAGCCAGCCCGGGGTGGAGGAGATCGCGGCGCCCGGTGCGGTGATGCCGGGCGCGAAGCCGCCGTCCTCACGCGGGCCGAGCGAGGAGAAGGGGAAGATGCCCTTGTCGAAGCCGGCCTCGGAGCCGTAGTCGGCCCACCAGGTCGCCTTGGAGACCGATGCCCCGACGGCGACCGCCTTGTCGGCCAGGGCCGGGTCGCCGATGGTGTTGGTGCCGGTTCCGGAGTTGCCGGCGGCTATGACGATCTGGACACCGGTGGTGTCGATCAGACGGTTGTAGAGCAGCGCCATGGCGCTCCGGCCGTCGTTCAGGGCCGGGCTGGAGCCGATGGACAGGTTGACGACGTCGACGCCGTACTTGGTGGTGAGGTCGACCATGCCGTCGGTGAGCGCCGCGCTGGAGCAGCCGAGTGAGTGGCAGGCCCGCATGGAGACCAGCTTGGCCCCGGGGGCCTGACCGTTCATGGCGCCGCCGAGCAGGCCGCGCGCGGCGGTGATGCCGGCCACGTGGGTGCCGTGTGCCTCGTTGATCACGTTGAGGTTGACCGCGAGATTGCTGCTGCCGACCTTCTTGGCCTGGATGGTGAAGGGGACCCGCTGGCTGCTGGTGCTCAGGTAGGCGATCTGGTGGTTCTCCTTGTAGGGCCGCAGCAGTTCCTCGTCGGTGAAGTCGTGGTTGCCGTTGGTGTCGACCCAGACGGCGCCGTCCGAAGGCCGGTAGAGCACACCCAGGTCGGGGACCTTGCTGCCGTCGGGAAGAGTGGCGGACTTCACGCCGATGCGCAGGTCGCTGTCGGCCGGTGCGGTCCAGGTCGCCCTGCCGCCCGGGTCGGTGAAGGTCGGTCCGGAGACCTTCGTCGACGAGAGGAGGTACCAGGTGCTGTCGAACAGCAGGTCGATGAAGTTGTTGGGGTCGGTGCCGGCGACCGTGTCGACGAGTTTGCGCTCACCCGTCGTGGTGGTGGCCAGCGCGGGATGGGTGGGGTCGACCCCGGTGTCCATGATGCCGATGGTGACGCCCCGGCCGTCATAGGTGGGGTTCTTCTTCTTGAAGTCGACCGAGCCGGTCTCGTTGGTCGGCATGTAGGGGTTGTCGTCGGAAGTCGCCCCGGACGGAGCCGCCGGAAGGTTTCCCGCTTCCCTCGCGTCGGCGGCCCGGGCGGCCACGTCGGTCCTGCCGGAGTCGACCCGGGTGTCCTCCAGCTTCAGCAGCTCGTCGACGTCCACCCGGAGCACGTCGTTGAGTGCGACGACCTTGTCGACATCGGCGAACGGCACGTTGGCCTTGATGTAGCCGATCCCGGGGTCCGTCCTCGTGACCTGGGCTCCGAGCTCCGTCAGGGCCTTCTTGGCCTCTTCGGTACGGCCGTCCTTGACCGCGAGCATCAGGGTGACGAAGTCGGGGACCGCCTTGCGTGCTCCGGCGGGGACGCTACGAGCCAGGTGCTGCCGCTTGTACTGCGCGATCAGTGACCGGTCGTGGTTGCCGAGCTTGTCGTGGGGGGAGGACTGCGAGGCTTCGCTGCCATCCGCTTGGGCGGCGGCCGGCAGAGAGAGGCCGCCGACGACCAAAGCGGCGACCAGCGCGGCGGCTGTCCGCCGGGCGGTGCGCGGGCTCGCCGTTCTGAAACGGAACATCAGAGTCCTTCCGAGCTGAGGAGTGATCGGTTGAAACGGCGTTACCGTGTCACCGGCCATGAGCTGCGGAAAGTGTTTAGGCCTGGCGTAATGCCGCCTTGACGTAAACACGTCGTCACATCAGGCGTACGACACCGAGGCCGGGTCGCGCGTCGCGGTCGAACACGACGGGCGACCCGGCCAGGGGCAGGGTGGGACGGGGCGGGATCTCAGCGTGGGGGGCCGCAGTCCCGGGCCCCGCTTACTTGTCGAACGTGAGCGAGGCGGCCGGTGAGGCGTTCCCGTAGGCGTCCACGGCCACGACCCGGGCCACATACTGGGCGCCGTCGACCGTGCCCGGCACCGGGATGTCAAGGGTGTTCGGGCGGGGCATGAAGTAGTAGTCGGAGAAGACCTTGGACGAGACGACCGACTTCCCCGTCGAGGCGTCGGTGATGTCGACGTTGTAGTGATGCACCATCTGGTCGTCGGTGGCCTGGGCGATCCGCAGGACCGTGCCGCCCTTGTCGTCGTTCACGCGGGACAACGGCTGACGCGTGGTGAACGTCGGCGCCACGGTGTTGCGCGCGGCGTCGGTGTAGCGGAAGTTGCCCTTGATCTCCTGGTTCGTCGAACCCTTCAGACGCACGGTCCAGGTGGCGCCGCTGAGGGTGCCCGCGCTGGCGTACGGCGGCTGCCAACTCGCCGACCACTTGCCGCCGGTGTAGATGTCGTGCTTGTCCGCGGCCATGTTCACTCGCGCGATCTCCGTACGGTCCTGGTAGACCTCGACGAAGAGCGCCTGCGCGGTCGGCGACTCGAAGCGGTTCGCCAGTCCGTCCTCGGTGACCATCTGGTAGCCGTGGTCCATCTCGATGTACGACATCGAACCGTCGTTGACCGACGTGAAGTCGCGCTGGTGGATGGAACGGTCGTCGTTGATGTTCAGGTGCGAGTGGCCGGAGAAGTAGATGGCCTGCGGGAAGGCGCTCAGGTCCTCCGCGAGGCGGGGGTTGGCCGTCTGCTGTCCGTCCATGACCGTACCGGTGGTGGGCCGGTGCCCCTGGACCAGGACGGGCTTGCCGGCGTACGCCGGGTCGGCGGTGATCGCGGCGAGGCGCTCCTTCAGCCAGGTGCGCTGGGCCGTGTTGGAGTTGTACGTCTCGGTGTTGACCGTGAGCACGTGCAGGCCGTTCACCTCGGCCTCGTAGTAGCCGCCGCCCGAGTCGGGGAACCACTCCTTGGGGTACCCGTCCCGTATCGCGGCGAGGCTCGCGTCGTGATTGCCGTTGGAGATCAGCACCTTGGTGCCGGTCATGCCCTTGCGGGCGAGGTTGGCCTGGAAGATCTCGGAGACGATCTTGTGGTCGGGGCCCTTGCCGTCGCCGTTGTCGTTGATCATGTCGCCGTTCAACAGGATCGCGTCCGGATCGGGGAAGACGGACCCGATGGTGTTGAAGAAGCTCTCGTACTTCGCGTCGTTGCCGGCGTGGCCGCCGACATGCACATCGGACATCACGACGAAGCGGGCGAGCGGCTTCTCATGAGTCCTGATCAGGTAGCCGTACGACACCGGCACGCTGCTCCGGTTGCCCTGGAAGGCGACCGCCGTGACGTTGGTGTCCTTCTTGATCTGCGGCGGGTTGTCGGGCGAGTAGACGCGGCTGTCACGGGTGGGCGTCGTGCCGTCCAGGGTGTAGCGGACCGTGGTGCCGCGCTCGACCTGGAACTTCAGCTCCACCGCGTGCTCGTACCGCCCGCCTGGGACGCTGACGCGAGGCGCGACCGGGGTGACGGAGCTGGGGGTGTCGGCGTGAGCCACGGCCGGGGAGACAAGCGCGACGGAGGCCGCGGTGATCACGAGAGGGGTGAGTCTCACGGGTTTTCCTGTTCTCTGGTTCGGGGTTACGGACGCGGCTTCACCACACGGTTTGATAACGTATGGGTAACCGGTCTGGTCCAGACGGTACGGCGATCACGCCGGGCCACGGTGCGATCCGATTGACATCCCGGTGAAATGATCATGAATGTCCGCCCGCGGCTTGTTCGGGCGGCTTCCTTTTGACGCCCAGACGGCGTGACGGCCGGACGGCGTCCCACTGCAGCGCCTCGTCCTCGTCACAGCCCGCGTGCCCTGCAGACGGCCTATCAAGTCTGTGTCTAGAGTGCGGTCATGGGGAGCAGGCGCAGGGTCCGCCGCATGGTGGTGGGCAGCACAATGTACGGCTGGTGTTTCGCGCACCGGCACGATCGGGTGCGCGGCTACCCCGGGTGCGGCAGCACGGTGACGCTATGGCGTCCCGGAAGCCGGGCTCGTCTGCGTCTGGTGTTCCGGCCGGGACCCGACCGGGTCATCTCCGACGGCTACTTCGACGAGGGCGCGGCGGTGCGCCTGCCGGACCGGGAGTATCTGAATCTCCACGCACCCTCCAGCGTAAGGGCGCTGCTGGAAGAGGCCCTGGCTCGTGAACTGTTTCCCGCGGCGGGGTCGGTGGAGGTGGACGGCTGGCCCCTGTTCGACGCTGTGACGCCGCAGGATCCGCAGGACAGACCCTAGCCGCGAACTTGTGTTGCGGCAGGTGAGCGGGAACTTCGCGGTTACTTCGCGCGTTGCGGAGGACGACCTGATCGTTTGATGTGTGAGACGACGGCGGTGCCGTCGTCGGGAGAAGTGAGCAACCCATGGCCATGGTGGGCCTGTTCTGGATCGCCGAGGGCGACGTGTACGTGGGCCCGAAGCCGTCCGGTCTGGCTCCCGGGGTGCGTCTGCCCCCGAGGGCGTGGTGGCCCTGGGCGACGGGCAGTCCGGGCTTCACCTGTGGGAGGACGTGAACGCCCTGACGGTGGCGGACGTCCCTGTGAAGTCCCTGATGCGGCAGGTCGGCGCGGTCAAGAACTGGCTCTGGGAACGGTGACGGGGCTTGCCCTGCCCATGAGCCACGGCCTGGTGGACGAGGCCCCGGCGATGATGACGGTGCGCGTGGAATCATCCGACGGAGAGCACGAGTTGGCGACCTACGTCGCCGCGGCCGTCGGCTACCCCCAGACCTAGGTCGACCTCTCCCGCACCCTCCTGACCCGCCTCACGGAGGGCGCCGCGACGATGGCCACGACGCTGGCGGCGATGTCGGAATGGGGCCGTGCATGGGAAGGCGGGTCGCCTCGAGGGGCCGAGAGGGAGAAGCTGTTGCGAGGCTGGGTGAGCGCCTCCGGTCACGACCGGAGCCAGATGACGACTGCGGCAACGGTGACGGCGGCGAGGTGTCGGCGCGCTTCATCATACGTGGATGACTTCCATCGCGCGGTTTGAACGCTCCTGGCTGCCATGTCTGCCGGCCAAGCGGGCCACAGGTACTGGGCAACTACACGTGATCAGAAGGCGCAACGCGAATCGTGGCCGTAGCCCAGCCACATCGTGCGGCTTCGCAGGCGACCACAGGTCAGAGTTGGGGCTCCCGGGCCACCCAGCCCCGCTCGTACGCGTGCCAGCCCAGTTGGAGCCGGGTCGACACTCCGGTGAGTTCCATCAGGCCTTTCACCCGCCGCTGCACGGTCCGCAGCCCCAGATCCAGCTGCTTCGCCACGCTCGCGTCCGTCAGCCCGGCCAGCAGCAGCGACAGGACCTCCAGGTCCATGGCGTCCGGCCCGTTGGACTCCTCCTCCGGCCGGCCGCCCCCGCCGAGCCGGATCGGCATCGCCTCCCGCCACACCGCCTCGAACAGACCCATCAGCGACTCCAGCAGTCCGGAGGCGTGGACGACGAGGGCCGCGGGCTCCGCGCCCCGGCCGGTCAGAGGCACCATCGCCAGGGCCTCGTCGGCGACGACCAGCTTGGTCGGCACCCGGTCGACGACGCGGCACTGCTCGTCACGGCTCAGCGCCGCCGACAGCTCCATGATCCCGGACGGCAGTGAGAGCACCTCGCGCTCCACCACCACCCTGTACGACACCCCGCGCGTGGCGGCCCGCTCCTCGGCCTCGTTCTCCATACCGCTCACCGCGACCGGCTTCCCGGTGACCAGGGCGCACACCTCGTTCGTCGCCCCCAACTGCAACTGGAAGAAGCGGTGCGCCACCGCGCTCGCACCCGTCACCACCTCGACCAGGTCGTGCACGGCGGAATCGGTCGCCTCCGCCCGGTACTCCTCGGCGAGCATCGCCGCCGCCAGTTCCGCCTGCTCCAGTTCATGGCGCTGCTGGGTCAGCAGAGCCCCCAGCGCCACCGCGGGCAGCGCCGCCACCCAGCGGTCGACGCGGGACGAGGACTGGGCGGCCAGGCCGGTCTGTTCCAGTCGGCGCAGGGCCCGTTCGGTGTCCGGCTCGGGGAGCGCCAGCCGGTGGGCGAGGTCGGAGACCTCCGCGGCGCCCACCGCCACGAGGGCGCGGTACACCGACTCCTGTATCTCGTCGAGACCTATGGCTCCCAGCATCCCTCGCTCCCCTCCCGGAAGTCCTGACTCCGCATGTCGTCGCCGTACTCGGGCCTCCGGTCGCGGCGAAAAGCGGCCACGGCGTAAACCCGCCGTGGCCATCATCCCTGTATCGCCCGTCCCTCTGCCAATGTGGCGCCACGGCGGCTCCGACAACTTCCGGAATGCCACCGTTAGTTCAGAGTTAACCGGTTTTACTTAGGGAGAACGATGCGTCCGATATCGCGCACGGCGCTGGGGGCGGCCACCGCCGCCGTCCTGGCCGTCACCGCGATCGCACCGTCCGCGGCCGCGCCGCAGGACGACCCGACCGCAAAGAGACCACTGACCGGCAGCACGACCGCTGCCAAGGCAGGCACACCGGTCACCGTCACCCTGGTCACCGGCGACAAGGTCCTGGTACGCACGGACGGTTCAGGGGCCGCGTCGGTCACCGCACTGCCGCGCGAGGACGGCTCCATGCCCCTCCTCCAGACCCGGCAGTCCGGCAAGGACCTCTACGTCTACCCCGACACCGCCGCTCGGGCGCTGGCCGCGGGCACGGTCGACGAGGAACTCTTCAATGTCACGGGACTCGTCCGGCAGGGCTACGACGACGCGCATACCACCGCGCTGCCGCTGATCGCCGTCTACGGCGACGCCGCGGGTCGCACCGCGCCCGCCACCCCGCGCGGCGCGAAGCGCGGCCCCGAACTGGACGCCATCGACGGCATCGCGCTGAAGACGGACAAGGCCAAGGCCGCCGACTTCTGGGCGGACGTCACCAACACCCGTTCCCGCTCCGCCTCCGGTCTCAAGAAGATCTGGCTCGACCGCAAGGTCCAGGCCACCCTGGACCGGTCCACCAAGCAGATCGGCGCCGACCTCGCCTGGGCCGCCGGATACACGGGCAAGGGCACCAAGGTCGCCGTCCTCGACACCGGCGCCGACGCGGAACACCCCGACCTCAAGGGCCGGATCGCCGCCTCGGAGAACTTCACCGACTCCAGCAGCACCGACGACCGGCAGGGCCACGGCACCCACACCATCTCCACCGTCGGCGGCTCCGGTGCCGCGAGCGACGGCAAGAAGAAGGGTGTCGCCCCCGACGCCGACCTGCTCAACGGCAAGGTCCTCAACGACAGCGGCTACGGCGCCGAATCGTGGATCATCGCCGGAATGCAGTGGGCCGTCGACCAGAAGGCCGACGTCGTCTCCATGAGCCTCGGCAGCCCGGAGCCGACCGACTGCACCGACCCGATGAGCGTCGCCGCCGAGAAACTCGCCCAGAGCAAGGACACGTTGTTCGTCGTCGCGGCAGGCAACTCCGGCCCGACGCTCAACACCGTCTCCTCGCCCGGCTGCGCCCCGAGTGTGCTGACCGTCGGCGCCGTCGACCGCGACGACTCCACCGCCTGGTTCTCCAGCCTCGGGCCCGTGCTCGGCGCGCACACCCTCAAGCCGGAGATCGCCGCCCCCGGCGTCGGTATCTCCGCCGCGGCCGCGGGCGGCCGGGGCATCTACGCCTACCAGTCGATGTCCGGTACGTCGATGGCCACCCCGCACGTGGCGGGCGCCGCCGCTCTCGTGAAGCAGCGTCACCCGGACTGGACCGCCCAGCAGGTCAAGACCGCTCTGGTGTCGTCCGCGAAGAGCGACATCCCCGGCGATGTGCGCGAGACCGGCGCCGGCCGTCTCGACGTGAAGGCCGCCATCGACACGACGGTCGTCGGCGCCCCCGCCGTCCAGGCCGGCAGTTTCTCTTGGCCGCAGAGCAACGGCGACCGCACCACCGTCGACCTCCCCTACACCAACTCCGGCACCGCGCCGGTGAAGTTGTCGCTGAAGGTCCAGGGCGTCACCGGCAACGACGGCTCCGAGGTCCGCTCACCCGTCGCAGCGCTCGACGCGAACACCGTCACCGTCCCGGCCGGGGCCACCGTGAAGGTCCCGCTGCGCATCGACCCGGCCGCGAACCTGAAGGCCGCCCAGTACGGCGACGTCACCGGGCGCGTACTCGCCACCGGGCCCGACGGTGTGAAGGTCTCCACCCCGTTCTCCCTGTACGTCGAGCCGGAGACCGTCACCCTGCGCGTCAAGATGATCGACCGCGTCGGCAAGCCCGCCACGGGCTCCTCCTCGCTGGATGTCATCGGCACCGACACCGCCAGCGGTGAGCGCCGCTTCAACGACGGCACCGCCGAGCAGGTCTACCAGCTGCGGCCCGGTGCGTACTTCGTCTCCGGCTTCGTCATCACGCCGGACGCCACGGACGCCACGGGCCGCATGTCCGAGTCCGTCGGCTACCTCGCCCGGCCTCAGGTCGACGTCACCAAGGACACCACCCTGGTGCTCGACGCCCGCAAGGCCCACCGGCTCCAGGTGGAGACCGCGGACCGCGCCTCCGAGAGCCGCTCCACGACCCTGACCTTCGGCCGTACCTGGAACGGAACCTGGCTGCACTCCGGCTCCATCACCGGTAACCGGAGCGTCGGGACCTACCTGGCGGACGTACAGGGCAAGGCACGCGACGGCGACTTCGAGTTCGCCAGCTTCTGGCGCACTTACGCCCCGCAGATCGAGCAGATGTCGGTCATCGGCGGCGCCGAACTGCACCCGAAGGCGGCGAGCACCGGCTCCGTCAACCTCGACGGAACGGGCGAGGCCGCCCTGATCGACGCGGGCAACGGCACCCCCGAGGAGCTGAAGGCCGCGGGCGTCGCCGGGAAGATCGCGCTGGTCCAGGCCGACGACGACGGCTACCTGTACACCCTGGCGCGTGACGCGAAGGCCGCGGGCGCGAAGGCGATCATCGCCCACCGCCGCGCTGCGGGCCCCTGGCAGCCGTCACTCGGCTTCGGCCAGGCGCCGGTGCCCGCGCTCGGCATCGAGGGTGACGAGGCCGCTCAGCTCAAGGCCGCCCTGGCCAAGGGCCCAGTGACGCTGAGCTGGAAGGCCACCGCCGTCAGCCCGTTCGTCTACAACCTCGCCTTCCCCGAGACCGGCCCGGTCACCTCGGACCGCACCTACCAGGTCCGGGACAAGAAGCTCGGCACGGTCACCTCGACCTACGAGGCGATGGGCGCCGCGTCGGACTACGTCGACATGATGCTCATGGGCCGGCCGTACGGCGGGATGTTCTCCGCCGCCTCCGACTCCGTCGCCGTCCCCGGAAAGCGCACCGAGTACTACTCGGCGGGCGACACCGCTTGGACCCGCTACCTCTCCTCCAGCTTCCCCTGGGGCGAGCTCATGGCCGACCAGGCGCGCACGTACACCGAGGGCTCGAAGCGGGCGGAGAACTGGTACCGGGGCATCCCGGCCCCGACCGCCCCGCGCGACGCCGACGGCAAGCTCCAGCTGGCCGCCGAACGGCAGGACAACCTGATCGGCGTGGCACCCGCCTTCTGGGGCGACACCGAGCACATGGGCATCCAGGGCTCCTTCGGGGACGTCGGCAGCATGAAGCTCACCAGCGGTGGCAAGGTGATCGGCCAGACCGGGTGGCCGTCCGGGGTGTTCACCGTCCCGGCCGAGGACGCCGCGTACGAACTCTCCCTGGAGACCATGAAGTTCGGGTCGCCCGCCGCCGTGTGGAAGCGGTCCACCCACACCCAGACGGTGTGGAAGTTCCGCTCGCACCGGGACGAGAACGCCTACTCCCAAGGCATTCCGCTGCTCTTCCCGAACTACGACCTGGACACGGACGGGCTCAAGACCCTTCCGGCGAAGGACGGTCAGACGATCGGCCTGAGCGTCACCGGTCACGCGGGTTACAGGCCCGGCGAGTTGGTCGCCGCCAAGGTCTCGTACTCGTACGACGGCGGTACGACCTGGACCGAGGGCACCACCTCGCAGAGCGATGGCCGCTGGACCGCGACGGTGAACCACGCGGGCGCGGCCGGCAAGCCGGTCACGCTGAAGACCGAACTGACGGACTCCAACGGCAACTCCGTCATCCAGACCGTGACCGACGCGTACGCCGTGCGCTGATCACGATCACGTCCTGACCGGTCCGCCGGGCGGCTTTCCTGTGGGGGGTGAGCCGTCCGGCGGGCCATTTTCATGGCCGGGTCCATGGAGGATCACTACGGCGGACAGCCGCTCGGCACTGCCACAGGAACGAGCCTTCTTTGTATAGAGCGGAGGCTCTGGCGCCCAGTCCGGGCCTGAGCGCGCATCGCGTCATAGTGGGCGAAGGCGTGGGCACGGCCGGCAAGCCGCAACGAGGGCGACGTCCCGGCCGTGCACGCGGCCAACTCCAGCCTGCACCAGGAGATCACCGCACTCTCCGGCAACCTGCTGCTCGCCGAGACGCTCGAGCCCATCGTGGGACGCGTCGACTGGCTGCGCCGCAAGATCGAGGACTTCGATCTCATCCATGCCGAGCACGAGGCGCCGGCAGAGGCCATCGCCGGCGGCGACCCTGATCGGGCCGCCGCCGCTGCGCGTCGCCACGTACGCGCTTCCCGGGAACGCACCCTCAAGTGGCTCTTCGGCTGAGTGGCTCTTCAACTCTGAAACGTGGACCCCGCCCCGGAACTTGCCCCACAGTCTTCGACGCTTGATCTGCAGCATGCCGAGTCGCAGGACATCGCGGACGCATGGGCCGAGGTTGCCGGTAGGGTGAGCCGTTGTGGACGCGGGCTCAGCAAACGGGATGGTTACGGTCCCGCCGGGGCTCGTGACGCTGTCGGATCGGCGGACGCAGCGCAGTTGGCCGGTCGACGTCGCGCCGTTCCGGATGACGGCGTTCCCGGTCACTCAGTCGTGGTACGCACAGGTCACCGGTCAGTGGCCGGGCACCGCCCGAGGTGACCGGCTGCCCGTTGAGGGTGTTTCGTGGTGGGACGCGGTCCGGTTCTGCAACGCGTTGTCCCAGCACGAAGGTCTGACGCCCGCGTATCACCTCCGTGCCGGCGACGACACGGCCGAATGGGACGCCTCTGCCGACGGTTACCGGCTGCCGACCGAGGCAGAGTGGGAACACGCCTGCCGTGCGGGTACCACCGGCCCGCGGTACGGCCAACTGAACGAGGTCGCCTGGTATCAGGGCAACTCGGATGGGCGGATCCACCCTGTCGGCGGCAAGCAGCCCAACGCATGGGGCCTGTACGACATGCTGGGCAACGTGTGGGACTGGTGCTGGGACGTCTACGACGCCGAGGTGTACGGCACCTATCGAGTGCTTCGTGGCGGTGGATGGTCCGACGAGCACTGGAGCTGCCGGGCCTCGGTGCGGCGGCGCAGTCACCCGACCTTCCGTATCGACGATGTGGGGTTTCGCGTCGCGCGCTCACCGCTGCCTCGGCCCTGACAGCTCATTCCGAAGTGGTCGGTCAGGACCCCTGAGCGACTCCGCCGGGGCCGTGGCCGTTGCCCGGAGGGCCTACGCGGATCGTGCGGAAGTAGTCGTAGGACACGTGGGCGGTGCGGACCGGGTTGGGCTGCTGGTCCCTCTCGATGATGTAGTGGTGATGGGGCAGATGCCGCATGTTGGCGAAGATCCCCGCGAAGTCGATCTCGCCCTCTCCCAGGTCGGTCTCGATGTTGTTCCACGGTGCGCCGTCCTTGACGTGCAGCATCGGGAACCGCTTCTCGTACGACCTGAGGTAGGGGGCCGGGTCCGCACCTGCCCGCAGGATCCAGTAGAGGTCCATCTCGAACCAGACCAGATCCGGGTCGGTCTCCTCAAGCCACACATCGAAGAGAGTCTGCCCGGTCTGCCGATCCGCGTGGAACTCGTTGTCGTGCAGGTGGGCATACCAGCGCAGTCCCCGGGCCCGGGCGGCCTCGCCCCACTGGTTCATCTCCCGCGCCATCGCACGATAGCCCTGAGCGGTCTGGGCGCCGTCCATGTAGGAGACGCCGACGTACTCCTGTCCGAGCGCCAGCGCGTTGTCGAAGGTCTGCTGCGCGCGGGCGCCCCGGAAGTCGCCGGGGTTGTGGTGACTGCCGATCACCCGCAGCCCGTTCGCATCGGCGATCCTGCGGAACTGCTCGGCGGTGCGCCCGCCGTAGGTGTAGGCGGGCTCGATCTCGGCGTAGCCCGCGTCGGCGATCATCTCGAGTGTGCCCTCGGGATTGACGGCGAGCATGTCGCGCACCGAGTAGAGCTGGAGACCGATGCGGCCTGCCGGAACTCGTCTGCCCGCTCCGGGGGACGGGGCCGCCTGCGCCGACCAGGTCTGCGATCCGACGGCCAGTACGGCGGCGGAGACCGCTGCTCCACGGAGGAATTGACGGCGACCGTGTGACTTTCCTTGAGCGGAGTTCATCTTTGTCCCTCTCTCAGCGAAAGTTGAGAGGATGCTATGAACACATCAACCGCTTACACAAGGTCTTTGACATCGATCGCCCATAAGTCGCAGATCACTCGGCTGCCGGCTGCGCTGTGGCCATGAGGGCTACGGGAGGGCTCGTCCGCGACAGTCCGGCGAAGCCCTCGTGGGGGAATCCGATCCACCACCGGGCTCCCCTGAGCAGCGTGCTGACCAGCACAAAAAGTCAGCTCGTCTCGCTCCGTGGCCGGCGGCGGCGGATATCGCGGACCAACTGCCAGACCGTGGTGACTTGCAGCAGGCACGCCAACGCGACCAACCATGCCGGCTGATCCCCACTCAGATACGCCTGCAACGCACCGATGACGAGCATGAGGCAGACCAGAACGCCCACAGCCGATACAGCCAGGCCGACTCGATCGATCATGCGCATTGTCATGGTCCAGTCGCCTCACTGCCAAGTCCGTACGGCCAGGTTCCACGCGGCCGCACCACGCGATGTCCGAGGACCACGACCTCGCCGGGTCCGTCAGAAGCCCGAAGCAATGCCGGCCAAGGTGCGTTCCCATGATGACCGCCCGCGGCCGTCACAGGCCGTCGGTGAGCTGCCAGGTCATGTCGAATGCGCCGGCGACAAGCCCGACCTTCCGCCGCGGGGCGTCCAGGTCCAGGGCCGTGCCGTCGACGTGGGCGAACTCGACCCGCGGATAGAAGGTGTGACTCGTGGAGCTGACGAACTGCTGGCTCTGCACGATGGTGCATCCCTCCTGAGCCAGGCTCTGTGTGCCGCATCCAGGGGCATGTGCGACATGAGTCAGGACAGACGGGCCAGCCAGGCCTGCCTCCAGGCTTCGGTGCTGTCGAGGTCGTTGAACGTGAACACGTGGAAGCCCTGCAAGCGGTGGTCGGACATGCCGAATGCGGGCGTGAGCCGCTCGATGAGCTTGTTCGGGCTGTAGCCCCCGGGCAGGAAGAAGCGCCAGAGCATGCTCTGGCGCTTCTTCAGGAAGCGCGCCGACTGGCCCAAGCCGAGTCCGGCCGAGACACGGATCAGCTTCTCGCGGCTGATCGCGCCGGGAATGCCGACCCGGACGGGCAGTTCGACCCCGGCTGCCTGCACTGTGCGCGCCCAACGGATCGTGGTCTCGGCGTCGAAGCACAACTGCGTGATGACATGGCTCGCGTAAGGCGCCTTGACCTGAAGGGCCTTCTCGATCAGCTCGTCGCTGATCGTGCCGTGACCCTCGGGGTAACCACCGATCCCGATGGACGCGAAAGTCCGTCCCACTGCCTGAAGGCCCTCGAGCAGACTCAGAGCGTCCGGGAAAGCACCCGCTGGTTCGGAGGCGTCCCCGGCGATGACGAAGAGCCGATCCACACCGGAGTCCCGCAGCCGCGACACGATGTCGGTGAGGTGTGCTTCATCGCGCACCAAGCGCGCCGCTATGTGCGGGGCGGCGCTGTAGCCGTGCCCGCTGAGCCGAACGGCCAGATCGATCGTGGGACCCAGGCCCTTTGCCTCGGTCGTCGTCACCGTGAGCGCCACGTCCTTCGGGACATGGGCCAGTACCTTCTCCTCCGCGCTTTTGAACGGCAGGATCTCGTACGAGGCGTTGCGCAGCGCGTCTGCCAACACCGCTTTCGCCGGGCGGACGAACAGGCTGCCGACGGCTCGGGAAGCGGGTTCCTGCGCGGTTCTCGCGGACGTCATCACATACTCCGTAGGTTGGTGCGGCGAAGTGAACATGAAGGGGCTGCGCGACCCTGCCTTCTTTGCGTGTACGCGCGGCGCATTCCGTGCAGGCCTGGCTCAGGACCTGCTGCAACGCCAGAGGTCCACGCCTCGCCGCGGATCACGCGGATGACCTCATCCGCCCTTGGCGACCGTCGCGACCGGACCGGGGCATGTGACGTAGACGAAAGCAACATAGGGGCAATACGGGTGTAGCGGACATTCACAGCCCGGAAATTCAGTGGGACTGCCGAGGTGGACCTTAATTCTGTTGCCGTGCTGAACGCGAAACCGCAGGATGTCTGGGCCGATCACATGTGATCCACCGAGGACGAAGAGTGACTGAGAACGACGAACAGCGCCAGACCCTGACGAACGCGCACGGTGTGCCGGTCCTGACCTACCTGCGCGGTGTTCGCGAGGGGCACCCATGGGCGGATCTGGCCGAAGCGGTCGGCCCCGACCCCGTGGACACCATCGTCTCCGACATGTCGGGATGGGCGGTGTCGGGATCGGTGGAGCTCGGCGAGCAACTGCTGCGCCGGGGCGCCCGGGTGATGCGGCACGCTCATGAGATGCGAAAGGACCTGACCGCGTCTCCACCGCCGGCCGACTGGTCATCGCGCCTCGGAGACGGACTTCGCGTGGTTCCTTGCGACCGCGCCGCCGACGCGGTCTTCCCGGCATGGCGAGCCGCATTTGCCGCCGGGCACCCGGACCATCACCAGGGCAGCGACGAAGAAGCACTGAACGAGCGTCTGGCACCTCTGCTGGCGGGGTCCGTCCTCGGTCCCGTCCTTCCGTGCAGTGCCTTGGTAGTGGACGAGACGGACCACGTCGTCGCCGGGGCGATCGTCACCGACCGCAACGGCCTGCCCTGGATCGCCGACGTGTTTCGCCAACCAGGGGCACGCTACGCGGGACTTGGCGCCAACCTGCTCCGCCGAGTGCTCAGCGATGCGGCGGCCGACGGGTTGACCGAAGTCGCCCTCGCCGTGAGCGACGCGAATCCGGCACGCCGCGTGTACGAGAAGCTCGGTTTCGAACTGACTGACACGTCGCTGACCGTCGTCGTGCCATAGGTCGCCTTCGTACGGCCCGCCTTGCTCTCTGCGGCGACCAGTGAGGTCAGTTCACGGTGGCCGGGCGGAGCACGGGTGTGGCCGTAACGGCCGTCCACGGCGTGCGTTCGAGGACCGGGCGGCGCAATGTGCGCATCTGGCGCGGGGTGTCCCAGCCGAGTACGCCGTCGCGCCACTGCGTGTGCTGCCGGCACTCATCGGTGAGTTGGCTCAGCGCGGGCGCCTCTCCGAAGCCGAGAAGTCGCGTTCGTGTGGGAAGGCGCGGGAAGCCCGTCCCTGCCGCATTGCCATGTGCGGCTTTCGCCAGACCTTCGCAGGATCTGCAGGAACCGTCCGGTAACTCCGCCGGATCGACCGGCATGATGATCACGAAGGCGCCGTGCTCGCGCGGCCGCGGCGGGCGGAGCACGTCCGTTCCGGTCGGCCGAGCGCGCCCTCGGACCCGCCTCGCCGTTGCTACGAACGTTCGTCGTGCCGCCGTGGCGCTGTACCTAGGCACTTCAACGAGAGAGTCGAAATGAGGACCTTCGACAACGCGGAGGCCGGCGCCCACCCCGGGGCCGGGGATTCCGGCAAGCCGCAGCGGCGCGGTGTGCCCCCGCTGGTTCCGGTACTGCTGCTGGCGCTGGTCGGGCTGCTGGCCGTCCTGTGGCTGCCGCTGGGCGTGGCGGTACGGCTGGCCGCGCTGGTGCTGCTCTGGATCTCGCCGTACTGGACGGTGCGCGACAAGTCACTCGCGACATTCGTCGCGGTCGTGCTGACGGCCGCGCTGGATGTGTTCATGTACTACGTCGACCCGGCCGGCCTGACCCCGCAGCGGATCGCGGCCGGAGCGGAGATCCTCCTGCCCGCGCTCGCTGCGGGCTGGCTGTGGCGTACGAAGCGCTGACGCCCCGCCGCCAGCCGCCACCCCGGCCTCCTTCCGACCGGTTCGCACCGGGGAGAGCTCCAGACCAGTGACACGCCCAAATACGGACATGAAGGTCACGGTCTTCGGCTCATGTGTCAGCAGCTCCAATCCTTGTCGAGGTCAAGCTGCTCGCGGCGCTGGGTGAAGGAGAACCAGTTGCCGGAGTCATCACGGAAGATGGCCTCGGTGCCGTACGGCCGTTCCTGCGGTTCCTGCAGGAACTCCACTCCGCGTGCCTTCATCGCCTGGTAGTCGGCATGGATGTCGTCGGTGGCGAATACGCCCGCGCCCAGTACGCCCTTGGCGATCAGCTTCTTCAGTTCCTCGGCGGACTCGGGGTCGAGCGCGGGCGGGCCCGGGACCATCAGTGTGAGTTCGAGATCCGGCTGGTCTTCGGCGCCGACGGTGAGCCAGCGCATCCCGGCCTCGCCCATCGTCATGTCGACACGGACCTCGAGCCCCAGCTTCTCGGTGTAGAACGCCCTGGCCCGGTCGTGGTCGAGGACCCAGACGTTGGCGATGGACAAGCCCTTGATCATGGTTGACTCCGTGTGCTCGGCGGGGCGCCACTCGCCCACCCGCTGCAACCACCGTAGTTACCGCCGCCTCACGGGGCTTCTCCAAAGTTGCGCTCTTCGGTGCCGCGCTCCAGTAGTCCCTTGAAGCTTCCGTGCCAGAGCAGCGCGTAACACCCGGGAATCAGTGCCGCTCCCTGCCCGACATGCCGGGCACGGTACTCACTCGGGGTGAGGCCGGTGTGCTTCTTGAAGCTCGACGAGAAGGATCCCAGGCTGGTGAAGCCCACCAGTGTGCAGATCTCGGTGACCGACAGGTCGGCGGTGCGCAGCAGGTCCTCCGCGCGCTCGATGCGGCGGCGGCTCAGATACTGCCCCGGTGTCTGGCCGTACAAGTCCCGGAAGACGCGGACGAAGTGGTAGCGCGAGTATCCGGCGTGCGCGGCGAGCGCGTCCAGGTCGATGGGTTCGGCCCAGTCGCGGTCCATGGCGTCCTTGGCCAGACGGAGCCGCCGCAACTGCGAGAGCTGGGCGTCGGACGTCGAGGCCGGCGTGGTACTCACCCAGCGATGGTGACACATCCCCGGGTGCCGGCCCCGGACGGGCTGATCCACAGGTCGACTACCGGCACCGCGTGCGGCGATTGCTCACCGGTGCGTGTTGAGCCGGGCTGCCTGGCGTGTCAGGTGGTCGCGTTCTGCGAGGTTGGGGGCCTTGTGGGCCGCCTCGGCGTACAGCCGGGCCGCTGTTGCCAGGTCGCCGTCCCGTTCGTGCAGGTACGCAGCGACCGCGGCGTGGCGGGGCAGTGAGTCGTCCAGTGCCGCGAGTGCCGCCAGGCCGGCGCGCGGTCCGTCGGCCTCTCCGACGGCGACGGCGCGGTTGAGCCGGACGACGGGGTTGTCGGTCAGGCGCGTGAGCTCGTCGTACCACTCGACGATCTGGACCCAGTCGGTCTCCTCGGTGGTGGGCGCGTCGGCGTGGAGTGCGGCGATGGCGGCCTGGACCTGGAACTCGCCCAGCCGGTCGCGGGCGAGGGCCGTCTGCAGGATCCCGATGCCTTCGGCGATGGACTCGGTGTCCCACCGGCCGCGGTCCTGCTCGGCGAGCGGTACCAGGCTGCCGTCGGGTGCGGTGCGGCTGGCGCGCCGGGCGTGGTGGATCAGCATGAGGGCCAGCAGCCCCGCCACCTCGGGGTGGTCGATCACGGTCGCGAGCTGCCGGGTGAGGCGGATGGCCTCGGCGGCGAGGTCGACGTCGCCGGAGTAGCCCTCGTTGAAGACCAGGTAGAGGACGCGGAGCACGGTGGCGACGTCGCCGGGCTGGTCGAACCGTACGTCGGAGACGGTGCGCTTGGCGCGGCTGATGCGCTGCGCCATGGTCGCCTCGGGCACCAGGTAGGCCTGGGCGATCTGCCGGGTGGTCAGCCCGCCGACGGCGCGCAGCGTGAGCGCGACCGCCGACGACGGGGTCAGGGACGGGTGGGCGCACAGGAAGTAGAGCTGGAGCGTGTCGTCCACCGCGGGCGCGGGCCCGGGTGCCGGTTCCTCGTCGACGAGGTCCTCACGCCGGCGGCGGGCGGCGTCCGCGCGGGTCGCGTCCAGGAAGCGGCGCCAGGCCACGGTGACCAGCCAGCCCTTGGGGTCCCTCGGCGGATCGGCCGGCCAGACGCGGACGGCCTCGACCAGGGCGTCCTGCACGGCGTCCTCGGCCGCCGCGAAGTCGGCTCCGCGGCGGACGAGGATCCCGAGCACGCTCGGCGTGAGGCTCCGGAGCAGGGCCTCGTTCATCGGTGAGGGCACTCCGTGATGGTGGGCGGCGCGGCCAGGAACGGGCGCACCTCGAGCCACTCGTGGATCGGCTTTCCGCCCGCCCCGGGGGCGGCGGACAGTTCCCCGGCCAGCTCGATGGCCCGCTCGTAGCTGTCGACGTCGATCACCATCCAGCCGGCGATGAGGTCCTTGGTCTCGGCGAACGGGCCGTCGGTGACCGGCGGGCGCCCCTCACCGTCATACCGGACCCAGGCCCCCTCGGGGGCGAGCGCCTGACCGTCGACGAACTCGCCGGTCTTCTCGAGCCGGGCCGCGAAGTCGTTCATGTACTGCACGTGGGCCGAGATCTCCTCCGGCGCCCACTGGTCCATCGGCACGTCGTTGACCGCGGCCGGAGCGCCTCGGTAGTGCTTGAGCAGCAGGTACTTCGCCATGGTGGTTCTCCTCGGTACTGGTGCGACCCATTGTCGTCGCGTTCACCCCGAGGACGGAGCCGGTCATCGGTTCTCGACATCGCCGTCCGAAGTTTTTTCGGGCCCTCGTGGATGAGCCCGGGCGAGCCGGGCCCAACGAATCCGCTCCGCGTCGGTGAGCGGCGCCGGGTGGCGATGCGCGCGGCCGTGGGTGTCGCGGTGCTGGCCCTGGTGGTCGCGGCTCTCGGCGCCGCCGGTTCCCTGACCGTCCAGACGCTGATCAACGCCGTGACGGTGCTCGCGGTGCTGCTGCCGGTGTCGTACCTGATCATGATGTTGCGGAGCCCGCACACCGATGCCGTGGAGCGGTCACGGCTGATCGCCTACATCCCGCTGTTCATCGGCGCGGTGTGCTACTGGGTGGTCAACGAGCAGTCCGGCTCGGTGCTCGCGCAGTTCGCGGACACGCGAACCGACCTGGAGGTCTTCGGGCTCGCGGTGCCGTCCTCGTGGTTCCAGTCGCTGAACCCGATCGCCACGCTCGTCCTGGCCCCGACCTTCGCCTGGCTGTGGATCAGGCTGGGTGACCGGCAGCCCGCCACGCCACGCAAGTTCGCCACCGGACTGCTGCTCGGCGGTGCCTCGTTCGTGCTGATGGCGGGGCCCGGTCTGCTGCACGGCGTGGACGCGCTCGCCAGCCCGTGGTGGCTCGTCGCGAGCTACTTCGTTGTGATCTGCGGGTCGATGTGCCTGTCGCCGGTGGGGCTTTCGGCCACCACCAAGCTCGCCCCGAGGGCCTTCCTGGCCCAGATGATGAGCTTGTGGTTCCTGGCCTCCGCCGCGGCGGGCGGCATCAACGCGCAGCTGGTGCAGCTCTACCGCCCGGAGACCGAAGTCGGCTACTTCGCCGGAGTCGGTGCGGCCGTCATGGCGACCGGAGCTGTCATGCACCTGATCGCGCCGTGGGTGCAGCGGCGCATGGGCGGTGTGCGATGAGAAGAAGTAGGTCCAACGAGGAGGAGCAGGACATGCGAGTGGTGGTCGTCGGCAGCGGCATCGCCGGTGCGGCAGCCGGTTACGAGCTGGCCCTGGCCGGAGTGGACGTGGTCCTGGTGGACTCGCTGGCCCCCGGCCGCGCGACGTCGGCCGGTGCGGGCATCATCTGCCCGTGGTCGTCCCAGGTGGACGATCCGGACTGGTACCGGATCGCGGTTGCCGGAGCGGAGCACTACCCAAAGCTGCTGGCGGCGTTGACCGCTGACGGGGAGACCGAGTTCGGCTACCGGCGGGTCGGCTCGCTGCGGCTGGTCTCGGAGGCCGAATCCGAGGAGGCGCTACGGCGCGCGGCCGAGCGTGCCGCGAAGTCCCCGATGGCCGGCGAGGTGGCGTTGATCGGCGCGCGCCGGGCCCGCGAGCTCTTCCCGCCGCTTGGACACGACGGCCCGGCGATCCACATCCCGGGCGGAGCGCGCCTGGACGGCCGCTCGGTCCGTGACGCGATGCTCGGCGCCGCGGTCCGGCGCGGCGCTCGGGTCGTCAACGGCACGGCCGCGATCGTCGCCGACGGCGCGGTCCGCGGAGTGCGGGTCGACGACGAGTTCGTCGGCGCGGACGCCGTGATCGCGGCGGCCGGCGCCTGGTCGCCGCAACTGCTCGAACCGATCGGCGTCCAGGTGCGGGTCGCGCCGCAGCGCGGCCAGATCATGCACCTGCGGCTGCCCGGCGTGGAGACCGCGAACTGGCCCGTCGTGCTGCCGCGGTCACGGCACTACCTCCTGGCCTTCGACGACTCGCGGGTGGTGGTCGGCGCGACCCGCGAGGACGAGGCCGGCTTCGACCACCGGGTGACCGCGGCCGGAATGGCGGAGGTGCTCGGTGAGGCACTGTCGGTGGCCCCTGGGCTGGCCGGCGCCACGCACGTGGAGACCCGCATCGGGTTCCGCCCGATGGGACCCGACATCCGACCGCTGCTCGGCACGGTTCCGCAGGTCGCCGGGTTGGTCGTGGTCAACGGCCTCGGGGCGTCCGGTCTGACGATCGGCCCCTACGCGGGTTCGGTCGCCGCGCGCCTGGCCCGCCAGGTCGATCCGGGGATCGACCTGGCGCCCTACGACCCGCTGCGTTGAGGTCTCGGCCCCGCGCCGGGTCGGCAGCCGCGCCACGGCTGCCGACCCGGCGCACGCGGTCACGAGAGTCGAACGCCCCGGGGCGGCGGCTCAGCCGGGGAGGCTGGTCCGTTCCTCGATTCGCTGCAGAGCGTCCTTGAGGTACTGCGCGAACCGCGGGTAGTTCTCGCTCATCGGGAAGTGGCCGATGTCCTTCATCTCGATGAATTCCCCGCCGCGGATCTGCTTGGCGGTGCGCTCGCCGTCCTCGGGGGTGGTGAGGTAGTCGTAGTCGCCGGTGAGCATGATCACCGGGCACGCCTCGCCGTCGATGTCGCCGAGCCGGTCGCGCAGGTCGTGGTCGACCGAGTAGAAGTACAGGTCGCCCTTGAACGCCTCGGAGCCCTGGCTGTAGTAGAACCACGTGGCCCAGCGGTCCCGCTCCGGAGACTGCGGTGCCATGAGGTCCCACACTCCGCTGGCGCACACCTGGGCCGCGTTGGCGTGCGGGTGCTGCCACCAGTCGAGGTAGAAGCCGGGCGAGTAGTCGGCGCCCTCGACCGGGATGACGGCCTTGAAGCGGTCCGGGTGGCGCAGCGCCAGTTGCAGTGCGACGTTGCCGCCGAAGGAGGAGCCCATGAAGATCGGGTCCTCCAGCCCGAGAGCGTCGCAGAATGCGGTGATGAACGCCACGTAGTGGTCGGCGGTGAGCTTGTACTCCTCTTTCCACCAGTCCGTATTCCGTGGCGGGTCGGACTTTCCGTGGCGGGCGAGGTCGTATGCGATGACGCGGTAATTGCTGGTGATCTCCTCGTCTTCCAGGAGATCGCGCCACTGGTGGTTGTGGGCGCCTGCGGTGTGCTGGCAGACGAGCGGCTGACCCTCGCCGTTCTCCAGATAGAACACCTTGTACTCGATGCCTTCGACGTCGATGGTGACGTAGTGGCCGGTGACCGGGGAGATGCGGGAATTATTGCTCATCGGATTCCTTTCGGCAGGGGGATCGGTCAGCCCAGCGGGCCGGTGACGCGCAGCAGTTCCAGCTGCCGGGTCAGACAGCGCAGGTTCTGCATGAGGACCAGCAGGTCCCCCTCGAGGCGCATGCCCCGTCGGAAGGTGGCCGCCCAGATGCCGTGGTACATGGGGCCGGGGGTCGGCCGGCAGAATCCCTGCCAGGTCTCGGCGGTCGCGCGGATCGCGAAGTCGTAGGCCGCCAGCGGCTCCGGGTCGACGATCAGTTCTTCGATGCGCCCACGGTGCACGCGGACGAGAAAGGAATGGGTCTCCATGTCGAGCAGGTAGCTGCATGAGAAATACTTCCCGTGCGCCTGGATTTCCGCATCGTCGTCACTGAGCCGACGGAAACGATCCACTGGCTTCTGCGCCGTTGCTGTCGCCATTTACCTCTCCTCGGTAATGCCGATGTTTCTGCAAAGCTAATGCGGTGCGGCGAGGCGGTCTAATACAAGTCCGCCGCCGATCGATAATCCAGGGTTATTGATGGACGGCGGCATGCTTCTGGGTCCGCGGAGAACCCGGCGGTATCATTCCGGCCATGGAGCTAGACCTGCGCCTGCTGAGGTACTTCACGGCCGTCGCCGAGGACCTGCACTTCGGCCGGGCGGCCCGACACCTGCACATCTCTCAGCCCGCGCTCAGCGTCCAGATCCGCAAGCTGGAGCACATGTGCGGCGTGGAGCTGTTCCGCCGTACCAGCAGGCATGTCGAGCTGACCGCGGCCGGTGAGGCGGTCCTCGTCGAGGCACGCAAGACGCTGGCCGCCGCGGACCGGACCATCGCCGTGGCGCGGAGCGCCGCCCGCGGCAAGGCGAGCCGCTTGACGGTGGGGTTCGTGGCGAACGCCGCCGCGGAGCTGACGCCCGCGATCCTCGAGGAGTTCGGCCGCCGGCACCCGCACGTCGACGTCCAGATGCGGCAGTTCGCCTTCCCCGATCCGCTCGCCGGGCTGGGTGACGGAGACGTCGACGTGGCGTTCGTCCGCCCTCCGCTGCGGTCGGACCCGGCCATCAAGAGCGCCCCTCTCCTCGACGAGGAGCGGGTGCTCATCCTTTCCGAGCGCCATCCGCTGGCCCAGTACCCGGCCGTGACGGTGGAGATGGTGCTCGACGAGCCGTTCGTCGCCCGCCGCGCCCCGGACGAGTGGCGCGATTTCTGGCTGGGCGTCGAGCACCGGGACGGCCATGCGGTGCGGATCGGAGCCGAGGTCTCCACCGTGGACGAGTGCCTGGAAGCCGTACTGACCGGCCGCGGGATCGCGTTCACGCAGTCCTCGTCCCAGCGGTACTACGCCCGCCCCGGGCTCGCGTTCGTCCCGGTCTCCGGACTGTCCGGCAGCACCGTCGCGATCGCCTGGCGGCAGGACGACTTCACCCCGCTGGTTCACGAGTTCGTCTCCGCAGCCCACAGTGTGCGCCGTTCACACGGTGGCGTGCCGGCTCCCCTTCCCGCCCGCTGGGGCCGGCAGACCGCTTAGCCGCTTCACCGCACGGCTCGGGGGCGGGCAGCAGCGCGGGCAGCCGCACGGTGTGGACGTTCCGCACCTCGGCGGCGCGGCAGGGTCGGCTGCCGGTGCTGTTCCCCGCCTACGACGCGGACCTCGACCGCACCACCACCGCGCCGGACGCCGCGGAATTCGCGCTGAAGGTGTCCGCCGGCGAGCAGGGCGGCGGCAGGGCCGAACTCTCGGACGTGACGGTGGAGTACGCGATCGGGCAGCAGCAGACCGTGGCCCGCGCCGACCCGGTGCGCTGACGCCTGAGGCCCGACGGGTGTCCCGGTCCGGTACCGGACCGGGACACCCGTTCGACGTGGCGGGGTCCTTCGTGCGCGGGTCGCGGTCCCGCGGGGGTGCCGGGCGGGTCAGGCGCCGGCCGGGAGCGGGGCGGCCGGGTCGAGCAGGCCGGTCTCCCGCAGGTCGTGCCAGAAGGCGGCGGGAACCTCCTCGTGCAGGGCGCCGAGGTCCTCGGCGATGCGGGAGGGGCGGGTGGCGCCGGGGATCGCGGCGGCGGCTGCCGGGTGGGCGAGGGCGAACTGCAGCGCGGCGGCCTTGACGGACACACCGTGCCGCTCGGCCACTTCCCGGATGCGGCGGACGGTCTCCAGGATGTGGGCCGGGGCCTGCTGGTACTCGAAGTGGGTGCCGCCGGCGAGGACACCGGAGCTGTAGGGGCCGCCGACGACCATGTCGACGCCCTGTTCCCGCGCCGCGGGCAGCAGCCGCTGCAACGCCTGGCGGTGGTCCAGCAGGGTGTAGCGGCCGGCCAGGAGGAATCCGTCGGGGCGCGGCTCGTCCAGGGCGAGGGTGAGCTCGACGGGCTCCACCCGGTTGACGCCCAGGCCCCAGGCCTTGATCACGCCCTGGTCGCGCAGGTCGTCCAGGACCCGGAAGGCGCCGGTGCGGGCGGTCTCGAACTGGGCGAGCCAGCGGTCGCCGTGGAAGTCCTGCGCGATGTCGTGCACCCAGACGATGTCCAGCCGGTCCGTGTTCAGCCGCTTGAGGCTGTCCTCGATGGAACGCCTGGTGGCGTCGGCGCTGTAGTCGTCCGTCATCCTGTTGGGACGGCCGTGCTCGAACAGGCCGCCCTTCTCGCCCAGGTCGCGGGTGGCCGGGTCCTCCACCTCGTCGTCGATGACACGGCCGACCTTCGTGGACAGGACGAAGGAGTCCCGCGGCTGCCGGGACAGCATCTCGCCGAGCCGTATCTCGGCCAGGCCCGCGCCGTAGAACGGGGCGGTGTCGTAGTACCGGATGCCCTGGTCCCAGGCGGCCTGCAGAGTGGCCTGCGCCTCGTCCTCGGGGATGGCCCGGAACATGTTGCCCATGGGGGCGGTACCGAAGCCCAGCGAACCGGGCAGCAGGTGGGTGAGGCTCATCGGGAGCTCCCTTTCGTACGTGGTGGTGAGCCGCTCGACGCCCTCCCCGTACGCTCTTCCGCGGCCTTTCTTGCGTACAACGATAATTGCACACGCCCTTTAATGCAAGCGCGCGTTACGCGCGTGCGAGGGTGGGTCCGGCGTGCCCTCTCGGCCTGCGAAATCAGCGGAAACGGCCCGTGGCCGGACCGTCCTTGGCAGAGGACGGTCCGGCCACGGGCTTGGGAGCAGAGGTCGCCGGGCTCAGGGCAGGATGGAGTCGACGTACCCGCCGTCGACGCGCAGGGCGCCGCCGGTGGTGGCGGAGGCGTGGGGCGAGGCGAGGTAGACGACCATGTTGGCGATCTCCTCGGGCTCGATGAGCCGCTGGAGCAGGGACTGGGGACGGTACTTGACCATGAACTCGTGCTGCGCCTCGTCCCAGGACAGCTCGTCGCCGACGAGCTCGCGGACGAATGCCTCGACGCCGCCGGTGTGGGTCGGTCCGGCGATGACGGAGTTGACGGTGACGCCGGTGCCGGCGGCGTCCTTGGCGAACCCGCGGCCGACGGCGAGCAGCGAGGTCTTCGTCATGCCGTAGTGGATCATCTCGGCGGGGGTGACCACGGCCGAGTCGCTGGCGAGGTTGAGGACGCGCCCCCAGCCCCGTTCCTTCATTCCGGGCAGGTAGGCGCGGATGAGCCGAACGGCGGAGAGGACGTTGACCTCGAAGTAGCGGCGCCACTCGGCGTCGTCGATCTCCAGCGGAGCGGCGGAGCCGAAGATGCCGAGGTTGTTGACGAGGATGTCGACCGTGGGCACGGCCTCCAGTACGGCGGCGGCGCCCTGCTCTGTCGCCAGGTCGCCCGCGGCGCCGGTGACGTCGTCGCTGCCGGAGTCGGCACGTACGGTGCGGACGGCCGCCGCGACGCGCTCCTCACCGCGGCCGTTGACGACGACACGGGCGCCCGCGCGGGCGAGGCCGGTGGCGATGGCGTGGCCGATGCCCTGGGTGGAGCCGGTGACCAGGGCGGTGCGGCCGGAGAGATCGATCTGCATGACGCGTTCCCGTCGTTGAGGCTGTGGAGCTGCTGCGGCGGTGTCGGTGCCCCTGGGCCTCCGGGTACCCGCCCGTGGCGGACGGGTACCCGGGGACGTACGGGGTCAGTTGAGGGTGTCGGGGTCCGGGCCGGTGCGCAGACCGCGGTCGAGGTCCGTGAGGGCGGCCATGTCGGCGTCGGTGAGCTCGAAGCCGAAGACGTCGAGGTTCTGCCGGATGCGGTCGGGGGTGACGGACTTGGGGATCACGATGTTGCCGGTCTGGAGGTGCCAGCGCAGCACGACCTGCGCCGGGGTTACGCCATACGCCTCGGCGACTCGCACGATCGCCTCGTCCCCGAGGACCGCGCCCTGGGCCAGGGGGCTCCAGGCCTCGGTGGCGATCCCGTGCTCGGCGTGGAAGGCGCGCAGCGCGGTCTGCTGGAGGCCGGGGTGCAGCTCCACCTGGTTGACCGCGGGGGTGATGCCGGTGTGCTCCATGAGCCGCCGCAGGTGGGGGATCTGGAAGTTCGAGACGCCGATGGCGCGGGCACGCCCGTCGGCGAGGATCTTCTCCAGCGCCTTGTAGGTCTCCACGTACAGGTCGCGGGCCGGGGTGGGCCAGTGGATGAGGTAGAGGTCGACGTGGTCGAGGCCGAGCTTGTCCAGGGAGGCGTCGAACGCGGCCAGGGTCCGGTCGTAGCCCTGGTCCTCGTTCCACAGCTTGGTCGTGACGAAGAGCTCCTCGCGGGGCAGGCCGGAGGCGGCGATGGCCTTGCCGACGCCGCGCTCGTTGCCGTAGATCGCGGCGGTGTCGATGCTGCGGTAGCCGGCCGCCAAGGCACTGGTGACCGCGGCGGTGGTCCCCTCGTCGGGGACCTGGAAGACGCCGAAGCCCAACTGGGGCATGGTCACACCGTTGTTGAGCGTCATGTTCGGCACGGAAGTCATCGGGGGTTCCTTTCTTCGGTACTGCTGGGTGCGGTGGATCAGGAGCGGACGGCTCCCGCGGCTGCGGGAGCGTCGCCGTGGTCGGATGCGGCGGCGTGGGCGGCCCTGTGGCCGGTGACCGCGACGGGGTCGAGGTTCGCCGGGGCGGAGGCCTCGGCGGTGCGGGTGGACCGCAGTTCGAGCCGGTGCGAGATGACGGCCAGCACCAGAGCGGCGGCGGCCAGTACGGCCCCGACGGCGTTGGGCGCGGTGTAGCCGAGGCCGGCGGAGATCACCAGGCCGCCGAGCCAGGCGGACAGGGCGTTGCCCAGGTTGAAGGCGCCGATGTTGGCCGCCGAGGCCAGCGTCGGCGCGCCGTGGGCGTGGTCGAGGACGCGCTTCTGGAGCGGCGGGACGGTGGCGAAGCCGAGAGCGCCGATGAGGAAGACGGCCACGACGGACGCGGCCTTGCCGGAGGCCAGGAAGGTGAACAGCAGCAGGACCAGCGCCAGGCCGCCCAGTGCGGTGTAGAGCATGGGCATGAGCTTGCGGTCCGCGAAACGGCCGCCGATCAGGTTGCCTGCCACCATGCCCAGCCCGAAGACCACCATCAGCCAGGTGACGGAGGATCCCGCGAAACCGCTGACCTCGGTCATCATTGGCGCGATGTAAGTGATCGCGGCGAACACGCCCCCGAAGCCGAGCACCGTCATGGCCATGGCCAAGATGACCTGGGTGTTCCTGAACGCGGCGACCTCGTGCCGCAGCCGCACTCCCTCCGGCTTGGGCAGGTCGGGCACGAGCTTGGCGACGCCGGCCAGGCCGAGTACACCGAGGGCGGCGACGAGCAGGAAGGTCACGCGCCAGCCGGCGTTCTGGCCCACGTACGTGCCCAGGAGAACGCCGACGACGTTGGCCACGGTCAGGCCGGTGAACATCATGGAGATGGCGCCGGCCTTCTTCTCGGGGGCCACCAGTTCGGCGGCGACGACGGAGCCGATGCCGAAGAAGGCGCCGTGGGCCAGCGAGGCCACCACGCGGCCGATCAGCATGACGGCGAAGACCGGGGCGACGGCGGAGATGACGTTGCCGAGGATGAACAGGCCCATGAGCAGCATGAGCATGTTCTTGCGGGAGATCCTGGTGCCGAGGACGGTCATGATCGGTGCGCCGATCATGACGCCGAGGGCGTAGCCGGTGACCAGGAAGCCGGCCGTCGGTACGGACACGCCGAGGTCCGCGCCGACCTGGGGCAGCAGCCCCATGATCACGAATTCCGTGGTGCCGATTCCGAAGGCCCCTATGGCCAGGGCCAGCAGTGCGAGCGGCATGACGAGGGTCCTTTGACGTGTGAAGTCGGGTTGCGCTAGCGCCTTACGTGCGCCGACAATACTTGCATACGACGGCTAATGGCAAACGCGGGTAGAGTGAGGTGCGTGATACCGCGGCAGGCCTTCCGCCTCCGCCTCCACTCGCACGACCCGCACCGAGGGAGCTGCTCATGACCGCAACCGACCCGGCGATGACCGCACTGGCGCACGGCTGGTCGGCACTCTCGCTGCTGCACGGACGCATCGAGAGCAGAGTCGAGCGCGCGCTTCAGACCGCACACCGGTTGAGCGTGCGCGAATACTCGCTGCTGGACGTACTGAGCCGCCAGCACGACGGCGAGGGCGGGCACCTCCAGATGCGGCAGGTCGCCGACTCCGTCGTCCTCAGCCAGAGCGCCACCACGCGGCTGGTGACCCGGCTGGAGGACCGCGGGCTGCTCTCGCGCTACCTGTGCCCCACCGACCGCCGCGGCATCTACACCGAGGTCACCGGCGACGGCCTGCGCCTGCTGGAGGAGGCCCGCCCCACCCACAACACGGCCCTGCGCGAGGCCCTCGACCAGGCAGCCACCAAGCCCGTGCTCGCACCCCTGGTCCACGCCGTCGAGCAATTGCAGGGCGGCGTCCAGCCGGTATGACCCGACGCCGACTGCGATGACGTCATGATGGGGCGCCTCGCGCGATCCTGCTCACGACCTCTGTTCGAGGACGTCCACAGCCAGTTTCCCCACCGCGGTGTCGTCGACCTCGACGCCGAGCCCCGGACCGTCGGGCACCCGCGCCGTCCCGTTCTCGATCGTCACCGTCGGTCCCGCGTAGGGCGATTCGACGAACTGACGACCATTCAGGTCCACGGGCGTGTCGAGCCCGTAGGCCGCGAAGAGATGCAGCGAGGCGGCAAGCCCCACGTCCGAGTCGGTGAGCCCCGACCCCATGAGCTGGACACCGCAGTCCTCGGCCAGTGCGCACAGCCGCCGTGAGAGCGTGAGCCCGCCGCTGCGCTGCACCTTGGCGATGGCGATGTCGACGGCCTCGAGACGGACGAACGTCGCCAGGTCGGTGGGGTGGCGCAGGCTCTCGTCGAGCGCGACCGGGATCGGCGAGCCGTCCCGGAGCCTGCGCAGTCCGGCGATGTCGTTGGCGGGCAGCGGCTGTTCGAAGGCGGTCACCCCGAGGCCGGCCAGGCGGGCGGACATGCGCAGCGCGGCCGGCACGGTGTACGCCTGGTTGGCGTCCACCCACAACGGGGCTCCGGCCGGGGCGTGTTCGCGCACGGCTGCCACCACGGCCGCGTCCGTCTCCTCGTCGTGCAGCCCCACCTTCACCTTGAACGCCCGGTAGCCCTCGTCCACGCCCTCCGCCACGCTGTCGCCGACCTCCGCCGGCGACTGGCCGGAGACGACCCAGCCCAGCTCGATCGTCTCCCGGCGCCGCTGCCCCCACAGCGTGCCCAGCGGCACGCCGGCCGCCCGGCCGAGCAGGTCGTGCAGCGCGACGTCGACCGCTCCCTTGGCCAGCGGGGCGCCGATGGTGAAGCCCCGGTTGACGGCCCGGTCGAACGCGGTGTCCACGCCGTCGAGGTCCCAGGCCGGGCGCCCGAGGACCGCCGGCGCGAGATAGCGGTCGACGGTCGTGACGATCGACTCCGCGGTCTCGTAGGTCCACGCGGGGATCGGCGTCGCCTCGCCCCAGCCGTGCACGCCGTCGGCGTCGACCCGTACCAGGACGCGGATGCTCGGCCGGCCGGCCACGGCCACCGCGCCGCCGGAGACTCCGAAGGAGCGCCGGGTGGGCAGGGCAACGGCGTACGTGGTGACGCGGTCGATGGTCAGGTCGCCGAGTGGGAGCCGAAGCGGTGTCATGGGCGGTCCTTCCGTCTGAAGTGACTGAAGTGGTTTGCCATTACGAGCCGGGTCTGGCGTACGACCGGGCAGTCGGTGGGCGGTCCGGGCGCCGGTGGGCGGCCCCCGGAATCGGTGCGCGGCCGGGAGCCGATGGGTGACCCCGGAGTCCGTGAGGGTGCGCGGCCGGGAGCCGGTAGGCGGCCCCGGAGTCCGTGCGCGGCCGAGAGTCGGTGCGCGGCCGGGCGCGTGACGTCACCCCCGTCCCGGCGGCGCCGTGCCGCCCCGCCAGGGGGCCGTGCTGCCCCGCAGCAGGATCTCGCCCGCGATGCGCTCCACGCGCGAGCGCCGCCCCCGCGGCTCGCGCAGCGCCAGGTCCAGGACGGTCTCCCCCATCCGTGCGAGCGGCAGCGCGACCGTGGTCAGCGGCGGGGTGAGGTCCCGGACGATCGGTACGTCGTCGAAGCCCGCGAGCGACAGGTCCTCCGGTACCCGGAGCCCGCTTTCGCGCAGTGCCGCCAGCGCCCCGACGGCCATCACGTCCGTGACGGCGAAGACGCAACTCGCCCTGAGGCCCCGGGCGAGCAGTTCGGCGGTCGCTGCGTACCCGCCCTCACGCGTGAACGCGCCCTCGACCACCTGGTCGGCGGCCAGCCGGATCGAGTGCTCGGCCAGCGCGTCACGGAAGCCGCGCAGCCGATCGGCGACCGTCGTCAGCGACGGCGGCCCGGTCAGTACCGCGAACTCCCGATGCCCCAGGCCGATCAGGGCCCTGGCCAGCTCCGCCGCCCCGGCCCGGTTCTCGGGCAGCACCGTGTCCACCCGCAAGCTGCGGTGGCGGCTGACGACGGCGACCCGGCCGCCGCCGGCCACGTACGGCCCCAGTTCCGCGGCCATCGACCGCTCCCAGTCCGCGTCCTCGAAGCCGGAGCCGATGAGCAGGATGGCCCGGGCGCGGTGGGCGCGCAGCGTCGAGACGTAGGCGACCTCACGGGCGGGTTCGCGGAAGGTGCTCGCCAGCATCACCATGAGGTGTCGCGCGGCGGCGGCGCGCATCACGCCGCTGGCTATGGCGGAGAAGTACGGGTCGCCGACGTCGTGGCAGATGACACCGACGACGGAACTCTGGGCACTCGCGAGCGCCTGCGCATGGGCGTTGGGGATATAGCCGAGGTGCTCGGCGGCGAGCAGCACGCGCGTGCGCAGGTCCTCGCGGACCCGTGCGGTGCCATTGAGTGCCCGCGAGGCGGTGGCCGCGGAGACCCCGGCGGTCCGGGCGACGGAGTCCAGTGTCACATGCGCCCGTGCCCGTTCGGGCCGTTCGGGTACAGGCGCGTTGTCTCGGCTTACGGGTCGGTTCACGGCACCCCCAGATCGCACAGGGCCACGGGCGCAGCGAGGTCCGGAAACCTCTTGACGCCCTATTGACCATTCGTACGCGCTGTCCCTAACGTGGCAGAGCATAGCAGAAAGCGCTTTCTGGAAGCGTTTTCCGATACTACCAGGCGTTTCACCAACCCCCCACGGCTCCTTTCCCGGCACGACCCGACGTCAGAGGAGTTCACTCATGAGCCAGAGCACCATCCGCCGAACTCCCGCTCCCCCGGCGGGAGTCAAGGAGCGCGCGCAGCGTGGTGCGGCCGAACGGCTCGGCGAGGCCGTCGAGCGGTCGTGGCGGCCGTTCGCCCTGCTCCTCGCGTGCCTCGTCGCCTGGTGGGCCGTCTCGGCCTCCGGCCTGGTCGAGTCGTACCTCGTGCCGTCGCCGGGCGCGACCCTGGACCTGATGGCCACCAAGAGCGGCTACCTCTGGCACCACAGCTGGGTGACCACGTACGAGACGCTGCTGGGCTTTGTGATCGCGGTCGGCGTCGGCGTCCTCGCGGCCGTGCTGATGGTCTACTCGTCGACCGTCGAGAGGACGCTGTATCCCATCCTGTTGTTCGCCCAGGTGATCCCGAAGATCGCCATCGCGCCGCTGTTCGTAGTGTGGTTGGGCTTCGGCATCGCGCCGAAGATCCTCATCGCCGTGCTCATCGCCTTCTTCCCGGTGGTCATCTCCATGGTGACCGGCCTGAAGTCGGTGGACCCCGAGATGATCCAGCTCTCCCAGACGATGGGTGCGAGCGCGCTGCAGACCTTCGTCAAGATCCGCTTCCCGGCGTCGTTCCCGCACCTGTTCTCCGGTCTGAAGGTGGCCGTCACGCTGGCGGTCACCGGTGCGGTCGTCGGCGAGTTCGTCGGTGCCAACGAAGGTCTCGGCTATGTGATCCTCCAGGCGAACGGCAATCTCGACACCCCGATGCTCTTCGCCGGACTCCTGGTGATGTCGCTGATCGGTGTCGTCCTCTTCGTGCTGGTGGAAATCGCCGAGAAGCTCCTGCTCCCCTGGCACGCCAGCCGCCGGGGCGACGCCGTCAGCACCGCGTACTGAGGCAACTTCCCGCTACCGCTCCGAGAAGGGCCGAACCATGCACCTGCGCAGACTGCCCATCGTCCTCGTCCCGCTACTGCTGTTCGCCACCGCCTGCGGCGGCGAGGGCTCGGACAAGACCACGAGCGCGTCGGGCAAGGAACTCGACAAGGTCACGCTCACGCTGAACTGGTATCCGTACGGCGAGCACGCGCCGTTCTACTACGGCAAGCAGCAGAAGATCTACGAGAAGCACGGCATCGACCTCCAGATCCGGGCCGGACAGGGCTCGCAGAAGACCGTGCAGGCCACTGCCGCCGGGCAGACCGACTTCGGCTGGGCGGACACCCCGGCGGTCCTCGCGGGCGTGGACCAGGGAGTCAAGGTCAAGAGCCTGGGCGTGTTCCTTCAAACCACCCCGGCGTCCGTGCAGTTCTTCGCCGACAAGGGCATCGACAAGCCTGCGGACATCAAGGGCAAGACGATCGCCGGAACCGCCGGTGACGCCCTCTCCAGGACCTTCCCGGTCTTCCTCGAGAAGAACGGGATCGCCGAGTCCGACGTGAAGATCCAGAACACCGACCCGGCCGGCAAGATCGCCGCGGTGATCTCCGGCCAGACCGACGCGCTGCTCGGATACGCCAGCGACCAGGGCCCCACCATGCAGAACAAGGCCGGCAAGAAGGTCTCCTACCTGCGCTTCTCCGAGCATGGGCTCAACTTCTACTCCAACGGCCTCATCGCCGGGCAGCGCGCCCTCACCAGCGATCCCGACCTGGCCAAGCGCATGGCCCAGGCCACCAGCGAGGCATGGGCCGCGGCGGAGAAGAGCCCGGGCCCCGCCGTCGCCTCGATGGCGGGCGCCTCCGACCAACTGCCGCCCGAGAAGGTCCTGTCCGACCAGTTCGCCACCACGCTGACCCTGCTGCACACCGACGCCACCCAGGGCAAGGCCCCGGGCGTCAACACCGAGGCGGACTGGCAGAAGACCGTCGACCTCTTCGCCCAGGTCGGCATGGTCCGCAACGCCAAGCCGGTCTCGGAGTACTGGGACACCAGCGCGGCCCCGAAGGGATGACTGTGGCAGAGAAGACCATCCGCACGCCGTGGGCGGACGCCGGCCGGGAGCCGTCCGCGGCCGAGTCGTCCACGGCCGTCGAACTCGACGCGGTGCAAGTGCGGTTCCGTACGAAGAAGAGAGACGTCACCGCCCTGCGGGAAGTCTCGCTCGACGTCGCGCCCGGTGAGTTCGTGGCCATCGTCGGACCGTCCGGGTGCGGCAAGTCGACCCTGCTCAAGCTCGTGGCGGGCCTGCTGCGGCCGTCCTCGGGCGCCGTCCGGCTGCACGGCGAGGACGTCACCGCGCCCCGCCCCGACATCGGGTACGTCTTCCAGCGCGCCGCGCTGCTCGAATGGCGCACGGTCCGGCGGAACATCCTTCTCCAGGCCGAGATGCGGAAGATGCCCGCCGACCGGGCCCGCGCCCGGGCCGCCGAACTCATCGAGATGACCGGCCTGACCGGCTTCGAGGACGCCTACCCGCACGAACTGTCCGGCGGCATGCAGCAGCGCGTGGCGCTCTGCCGAGCCCTGCTGCACGAGCCGCCAGTGCTGCTCATGGACGAGCCCTTCGGCGCCCTCGACGCGCTCACCCGCGAGCAGATGAACGTCGAACTGAACCGTATCTGGCGGGAGACCGGCACCACCGTCCTGCTGGTCACCCACTCGATCTCCGAAGCGGCCTACCTGGCGGACCGCGTGGCGGTGATGAGTGCGCGGCCCGGCACGATCACCGAGATCATCGACGTCGGCCTGCCGCCGGAACGTGACTACACCGACACCATGAGCCGCCCGGAGTTCCGCCGCGCCACGGCCCGAATCCGTACTCTGCTGGGCGCGGCCTCTGCGGCCGACTGAGGGGCGCCGAACTTCCGCCCCGGCGCGACCTGGCGGTGCCCTCGGCCCAGGCGGCCGAAGGCACCGCCCCTTTCGCGACGGGGGACGCGACGGGCCCGGCCGGATCGGTGCGGCAGGTACGCTTGGGCCGTCGGCGGTGTACGACCCGCAGTCGCGCGGGCGGACCGGTCCGGGGCGGACGTAACGGCTTGCGGTCCCCGGCCGCGTCGTCGTCGACGAGCAAGGTGAACCGATCCGACACGAAGTACGCGCCGCAGGTGTGGACCGAGCCGCCCGGGCCGGAACCGGATTCGGTTTCGGCCCGGCTCTCGCGGCGAACAGCCCTCGGGACCGCTGGAGCAGAGGTCCGGCACATCGGCGGAATCCACAGCCATGGTGAGACCAGCCGTGTCGCCACGGCGGCGCTCGTCGTACCGCCGGTCCACGTCGGCGGGTCTTCGGCCGTGAGGACGGCTAGTGCTGCGACCGGAAAGGTTCACCGGCTCGCGACGCCCGGCACGGGACTCCCCCAGCCTTCGGCCGGGGGTACCCCCACGCCGCGTTGTCGCATCACCCGAGTACATCCAGTACGCGGGCGACGCTCCGCCTTGCGATGCTCCCCCACAGCCTGAACGGCGTGGGAGGTACCCCCAGCACCGGACGCCGCGGGCTTCCCGGCAAACCTTTCCGGTCACTGCGCTGGCCGGTCGTACGACGAGTCGGGCGCCGACAGCGGCGACACCGGCCTGTCGCAGAGCACCATCTCGTAGCCGGGCGGGGACGTGAACCCTCTGCCGCCGGGACGCCGACGCCCCGTGGTCTGCCGGGAGTTGGACCCGACAGGCCACGGGGTCGCAGGCCGCGGGTCAGAAGCGCACATCCCGCAGGTACTCGTAGCTGGTGCGGGCCGAGGCGAAGGGGTCGGCGGGACGGTCGTGTTCGACCAGCCACTGCTTGACGCCGCCTCGTCGCGCCGAGCCGAACATGTGGGGGAAGTCCAGGACGCCGGCGCCGACGTCGGCGAAGTCGCCGTTCGGTGCCATGTCCTTGACGTGCAGAGCCGGGAAGCGGTGCCGGTTCTCGTTGAAGTAGTCGGCCGGGTCCTTGGCGCCGCCCTTCGCCGCCCAGTACAGGTCGAGTTCAAAGCCGACGAGGTGCGGATCGGTCTCCGCGAGCAGGATGTCGTACAGCATCTGCCCGTTGATCGTCCTGTGGTCCGGCTCGTGATTGTGGAACAGCACCTTCAGCCCGGCGTCGCGGGCGATCAGCCCCGCCTGGTTCAGCTTGCGCGCGGCCTCCCGGTAGCCATCCGGAGAGAGCAGGGAGCCCGGCAGGCTCGGTACGACGATCCACTTCCCGCCGAGCGTACGGACGTCCTCGAGGGCCTGCGGCAGACCGCTGCCGGTGACCGTTTCGTATGCGACGTGTTCGAGGACCGCCTTCAGGCCCGTCGCGTCCAGCATCCGCCGTATGTCGGCGGCGCTGTGCCCGTGGCGGCCGCTCACTCCGACGGTCGCGTAGCCGATGGCCGCCAGCTTCTCGAGGGTGCCCTCGAAGTCCCGCGCCAGCGGGTCGCGCATGGTGTACAGGTGCATGCCGATCGCGCTCGGCGGGATCGGCCGCGTCTGCCCGGTCTCGGCCGAGGTGCTCGCGGCGGAGCCGGTCGCCGCCCTCGCCGAGCCGGCCGTCGCCGCTGCCGCCGCGGCGCCGAGCAGGCCGCCGAGGAACAACCGCCGGCCGGGCCCGGGCGCTTGCCCGTTCGCGGACTTCGATCCCAGGTTGCGCGTTGCGTGCCGTTGTGCTTCGTCCATGTGCTGTCGCCTCCGATGAGGGGTGGGTTGGTGGGGAGCGAAGAAGGTTGGTTGCCGTGTGGCCTTGCGCGGTGGCCGGGCTCCTTCGAGCCCGGCCACCGGCCTGTGCGGCGGGGGCCGCACAGGCCGCACGGTCCGGACCGTCAGCTCACGCTGATCCGGACCGCTCCCGTTGTCGTGTGTCCCTTGTCGTCGGTGACGGTGAGGTGGGCGGTGTAGCTGCCCTTGCGGGCGTAAGTGTGCTGGACCGTCGCCGTGTCCGCCGTCTTGCTGCCGTCACCGAAGTCCCAGTGGTAGGACTTCACGGTCCGCCCGGCCTGAAGGCTTGCCGTGCCCTTGAGCGACACGGCCAGCGGCGCTGCGCCCTCCGACGGCGCGGCCGTGACCGCCACGCTGCCGGCGGGCCGCTGCTGGACGCCGGGACCGTTGAAGTGCAGCCAGTCCAGAGCCAGCAGATCCGCCTTGTCTGCCGACCACTCCGGGTTGCGGAAGACGACGTACAGCTTCATCGTCCCGCCCGGGTCGGCCAGATCGACCGTCGGCGAGACGAGGTTGCCCCAGCCACCGGTGTTGGGGATGTGGGCCGTGCCGAGGAGCTTCCCGGTGGGCGAGCCCGCCCGGAACTCCACGTCACCGCCGATTCCGCCGGACGCCGCGCCGACGGTCACCGAGTCGATGCCCTTCAGGTGAACCGGATCGAGGGCGATCCAGTCGCCGTCCTCGATCTCGACGAGCCGCTTGCCGCCGGAGGCGTCGGCCCGGTCCCCGATCTGGGCGCCGCCGTTGGAGCCGCCGGTGGCGGTGTAGTGCTCGGCCTCGCGGAACGTGGGACGCAGCGTCAGCGCCGCGGAGCCGGTGAGGGCCGGCGCGCCCGGGGCGCCCTTGTCCTCGTACTGCGCGCTGATCCCGGCGTACAGGTTCTGGCCCGGGCCGTGGCTGTCACCGGTGTCGGTCACGATCTCGCCCTCGCACCCGGTGTAGTTGTCCAGCGGGTGCAGGTGCGTGTCGTGGCCGAGCTGGGACTGCACGACGACACGCTCGCAGTCGATCGTGCCGTCCTCCGGGTCCTTGACCTTGACCCTGAAGGGAATGGTGTCACCGAAGGCGAACATCCCGCCGTTCGGCGGCTGTTGGATCGTCACCTCGGGTCGGGTGTTGCCGACCGTGATCTCCTTCACCGCCGCGGCCTCCAGCCCTCCGGGCCCGGTGACCGTGAGGCGGGCGGTGAACACGCCCTTGTCGCGGTAGGTGTGCGTGGGATTGGCCTCGGTCGAGTCGACGGTCCCGTTCCCGTCGAAGTCCCAGGCGTACGTCACGGACTTCCCGTCCGGCACGCCCGACCCCTCGCTGGAGAACTTCACCGTCAGCGGCGCGGGACCGTTGTCCGGGCTTGCCGCCGCCTTCGCGGTCGGCAACCGTCCGTCCTGGACGTAGTCGATGCGGTAGATGCCCGACCCCTCGTTGCTGCCGCCGCGTCCGGTTCCGCTGCCGAGACCGAAGTCGATCACGTACAGGGCGCCGTCGGGACCGAACTCCGCTTCGAAGGGCTGGTTCCACTTCATGTCCGCGAAGATGGAGTTGATCGACAGCAGATCGCCCTTCTTGGCGTCCGGGAAGCGGGAGTTCTCGAAGGACTGGTCCTCCTGCTGGAACGAGAAGGTCTTGAACCACTGGCGCGTCAGCTCGTAGGTGAACCACTTCTTGTCGAAGTAGGCGGGGAACTTGGCCTTGTACGGGTTGTCCTTGTCGTACGCGTAGACGGGCCCGCCCATCGGGCCGCCGCCGCCCGCCCCGAGCTCGGGGAACTCCTTCGAGGCCGAGTACGCGTACCACACCACCGCCGGCTGGGCGGGCGGCAGTTCACGCAGGCCGGTGTTGTTCGGGGAGTCGTTCACGGGCGCGCCGCAGTCGAACTTCGAGCCGGACTTCTTCGTCGCGAAGTCGTAGTCGTTGAACGGGATGTTGTTGCCGATGCAATACGGCCAGCCGAGGTTGCCGGCCTTGGTGACCCGGTTGAACTCGACCGTGCCCTCGGGGCCGCGGTTGGGCACCTCGTTCTTGGCGTCCGGACCGTAGTCGCCGATCATCAGCGCGTCGTCGTGCGGATCGATGGTGATCCGGAACGGGTTGCGCATCCCCATCACGTAGATCTCGGGGCGGGTCTTGTCCGTCCCGGGCGCGAAGAGGTTGCCATCGGGCACGGTGTACGTGCCGTCGGCCTCCGGGTGGATGCGCAGGACCTTGCCGCGCAGGTCGTTGGTGTTGCCCGCGGTGCGCTGGGCGTCGAAGGCGCGACGGCCTTCGCGCTCGTCGATCGGGGTGAAGGCATCGGACTCGAACGGGTCGGTGTTGTCGCCCGTCGCCGCGTACAGGTTGCCCTTGGTGTCCATGGCGAGCGAGCCGGCCATGTGCACGTTGGCGCGGGCCTCGCCCCGCTGGGTCGGGATGGTCAGCAGCCGCTTCTCGGACGCCGGGTCGACGCTGGAGCCGGAGACGGTGAAGCGGGAGAGGTTGAGGTGCTTCTCGGTCTTGTCCGAGTACAGCAGGTACAGCCAGTGGTTGTCGGCGAAGTGCCGGTCCAGGGTGAGGCCGAGCAGTCCGTCGGACTGGCTGGTCATCTCGGGGGTGTACTCGAAGTCCAGGGCGGTGGTGACCTTCAGGTTCTCCTGGTCGACGATCTTCAGCTTGCCGGTGCGCTCGATGAAGAAGACCCTGCGGTCGGGCGCGACAGCCAGCTCGAACGGGTCGGCAAGGCCGTCGGTGACCAGCGGGCTGCGCTGGAAACTGCCGGTCTTGGTGGCGGAGCAGTCGCCGGGCTTGGCCCCGGCCGCCCACTCGATGCCGCCGAGGAGGTGCTTGACGAACAGCGGCTCGGAGAAGGCGGAGGAGTCGTGGCCGCCGGCGGTGAACCAGGACCGGCCGCCGTCGTAGTTCTGGCACCAGGACCACGGGTGGTCGACGCCCTGGGTCAGGCCGGTGATGCCGTCACGCTGCTTGATCTGCGCGAGTGTGTGGACCTTGCCGGTGGGGTTGACGCGCCAGTTGTACCACTCCTCGGTGTGCTCCCACAGGTCCGGGAGGCCCTTGGTGGATGGGTGCGCCTGGTCGAGCACCTTGACCCGGCCGGTCTGGACGGCCGGGTGCTGGTCGAAGACCGCGCCGACCAGGCCCCCGTACCAGTCCCAGTCACGCTCGCTGGCGGAGGCCGAGTGCAGGCCGATCCAGCCGCCACCGCCGCGGATGTACTTCTGGAGGGCGGCGCGCTGGTCGGCGTCGAGCAGGTCGCCGGACTCGGGGGTGGAGTTGGTGTTGTTGAAGACGATCGCCTGGAAGCGGGAGAGGTTGGCGTCGGTGAAGGCGGCCGAGTCGTCGGTCGCCTCGACCTCGAAGTTGTTCTGCGCTCCCATCTTCTTGATCGCCTCGACACCGGCGGGGATCGAGTCGTGACGGAAGTTGGTCACCTTGGAGAAGACCAGGACCCGGAACTGCGGGTCGGCGTGCGCCGGTGGTGACGCGGCCACGCCCCAGGCGAGAAGGAGGGCGAGGAGTACGGCAAGGACGGGAAGGGGGGACCGAGTGCTGCGGACCAGTGGACTCATGGCGCTCCCGGTGCGAGTGAGAAAACTGCCTACGAGACATGGAAAGCGCTTACTGAGTTGCGCCGCTCAGAGTAGGTTCCCTTCGCGGGGCGGTCAACGGGGCCGGACGGTACGCGTGTTGCATGCGAGCAGAGACGCCGGGACGGCGGGTGCGTGGGCGAGGGGAGCCGCTGCCGGTGTCGACCGCGGTCAGAGAGCCACGTGCGGTGCACGTATGGGCCCTCGCGCAAGAGCGATGCAGTCAGCCGATGGCTGCGCCAACTCAGGCCGCTCGACCGGGTACTGATCCCCGTGAATCGCTCTCAGATGATCACGTCACCGACAGTCCGGGCTCCTCGCCGCGTGCCAACGGATGCCACTCATGACGGCACTCGTCGGCGCAAAAACGCTCTCGGCGCCTTGCGTCCGCAAGCCCCAAGATCTGGAGTCGCACGCCTGCCCGTCGAAACGTCCCACACGGAGCTGCTCGCCCTGGAGCACGTGCTGTCGACTGCGGACAACATCGTCGACGACCCGCCCACACCGTTTCTCGAATACGCGGCAAGTCTTGTGTGACGGACTCACTGGTCGTTCAGGTGGGACTAGTGCTGCGACCGGAAAGGTTCACCGGCTCGCGACGCCCAGCACGGCGCCTCGCCGCGTTGTCGCATCACCCGAGTACATCCAGTACGCGGGCGACGCTCCGCCTTGCGATGCACCGCACCGGACGCCGCGAGCTTTCCGGCAAACCTTTCCGGTCACAGCACTAGACATACGTGCACGGCTCACCGGCGATTCACTGAACGGTCGAAGGCCCACGGCAGGGCCCCGGGATCTCGTCGCACGCGGTCAGGGGAGTTCGCGGTATTCAGTGATGCAGTAGTCGGCCTCGTCGTCGATGGCGTTCTTCTGCCAGTCGATGTGGACCTCGGTGGGGTGGCCGTCTGCGGCGAATACCGCACGGGCGACATCGGCGTGGCCTGCGCGTGCCTCCTGGACCTTGGTGAGGAGACCGCCCAGGGTCGGGGCGTTCTGTGGATTGTCCTCGACGGTACGCCGGGCCGGCTCGTCGAGACCGATCGCCTTGACGACCTTGCCGTTCTCCACCGTGATCCGGTACTCCCCGAGGTCGCCCCGTTCTCCGGACTCGGAGAGAAGGCGGAAGGAGTACCGGTCCGGTTCGGGCCATCGGGCTTGCCTTACCTGGGCAGCCCCTTCGGCGGCCGGTGCAGGCCCTGTCCCGCAGCCGACCGCGGCGAGGACAAGCCCAGCAGACACGACGAGCAGATGCGTGCGTGTTCTCGTCATGAATGGCCCCCCGTAGCTCAGTTGGCCCTTCGACGGTGTCACCGTTGATTCGGTTCCAGCCCCGGAACGGGGTACGACGGTCAGTCCAGGTCGGCCTGCCACAGGTCGGGGCCGAAGACCTCGTACTGGATGTCGTGCGGGGCGACGCCGTGCTCGATCAGCCGGCTTCGTACGGCCTGCATGAAGGACAACGGGCCGCACAGGTAGTAGAGAGCGTCGCCGGAGATGTCGACGGCGGTCGGGTCCATCAGGCCCTCGAAGACCCCGTTCACCGGTTCGAGGCTGTGCGCGTCCTTTTCGTACCAGTAACCCAGACCGGCTGCGCCGGCCGCCGTGAGGCCGGGAAAATGTGGGTTGTGTCCGTCCGGGACGCCGGCGAATCTGTGATGCCTGTGAGC